>JAURJO010000484.1 GCA_030832235.1 Verrucomicrobiota bacterium | reverse complement strand
TGATTGGCCCGCCACTTGCATCAGCCTCCGAAAAAACGCCCTTCGACGCCATGAGTCCCGGTCCTTCCCTTCCCGCTCCCGTGCCCGCTACCTCTGACGCCGACGCCCAATGGGTGGCGTACCTCAACCTGAAGCTCCGCGAGATCGGCCAGCCCGGCGTGCCCGCCGCCATGGCGGGGGACGGCCTCGCGCCCTTGGTGGACCACTTTCTCGCGCTCAGCCGCGAAAAGGACCGCGCGCTTTCCCGTCATCTCTGCCCGGTCGACCAGCGCCTGCAGAACTTTCTCTACGATCAACTCGAGGCCGGCCCCGATCTTGGTGGCGAGGTGCCGCGCCTCCCGGCCTCCAGCCTCGTCCTCGACCGAGCCGGACTGGCGCGCGTGCTGTCGCTGCCTCCCGGCGCCGACGAGCACCGCAGCGCCATCCTCTCCTCCTACCGCGTGCAGCAGGGGGTACTGCACAATCCGAAGGCCGACCGCCGCACCACGCAGGGTATCTTCCATATCGCCGATTTCGGGCTCCCGGTGCCCGACGACAAGAAAGCCGTGCCGGCGCACGTCTTCGGCCGCCTGTTGCGCCACGCGCTGAATCCACCGGCGGACTTCCTCCGGCTACCCTTCACCGCCGGCGCTCCGGCACCCGCCGAGTGTTTTGTGACTTTGCTCCTTCGGCCGGAGGTTTGCCCCGCGGTACCGGGTTTCTCACCGCGTCGCGCGATGGAGACGCGCTTCTTCGTCCCGGGAGCGCTCGTGGCCAATCTCGACTTCGTCGAGCGCATCTTCGGCAACGCCGGCGACCCTAATCTCCCCGCCAACGACGCCGCCCTCGATCCGGCCCACTGGACGGGACACACCGGCGGCGTGATCCTCGCGCCGCAACTAAACGGCCTCACCAAGCGCGAACTCGGCCTGCCCGCGTGGGCGCAAGCGACCGCCCGCCAGCGGCGGGACGGCATGTGTTGGAAGGACCCGGCGGAACCTTACAACGACGGCGTACCCTTCAAGGTCACCGCGCGCGACCGGAGCGGCGTGATCCTGACCCTCATTTCCGACAATTACTTCGGCTACTGCAAAAAGGAGGTGAAGGCCCAGATCAGCTTCGCCGCAAATCTGCTCGGCCGCTGCGAGGAGGAGCACGCCGGCGGCGCCATCGTCTTCCCGAGCTACGACCTCGGCGAGGATTTCCGTCTCGGTCGCCACCTCGCGATCGTCAACCACACATTCGCCGAGGCCCTCGCGCAGCTCGGCGAGCGCGCCGAGCCGCAACCCGGCGGCTGGGCCCGCGACCGGCGGTATCCGACGATCTGCTACGTGCCGGAAGACGCCTTTTTCCAGCTCCGGCGGCAGACGATCACGTGGACCGACGCCGCCGGCGCCGCGCGGACCCTGAAGCTCCTGCCGGGCCACACCTACGTACTCCCCTCGGGCTACAAGGTGGAAATGGTGAAACCAGAGGACGGCCGCCGCTGGCGGCTGCGCGGCACGACGGCCGAGGGCCTGCTCTGCCACAAGCCCTGCACCGTCTCGGGCGGCGGAAAGTCCGAGATCTCCAAGTCGATCGCCGACGCGATATTCACCGCGCCCAACTTCGTGAGCGAACTCGCGCGCGACTTCGACGCGATCGACGCGATCCTCAACCGCGAGTTCGGCCAGCGCTTCCGCGATCCGGCGCGGAACAAGCCGCGCGGCCGTCCGCTGCTCAGCCCCGACCGCTCGCTGGGTTCCGTGGTGAAGCTGCTCAGCCGCAGCCCCGATTACACCGACGAGTACAACGCCTGGCTCGCCGGCATCCCCCGCTACATCCTCGACCTCGTGCTGCTCATCAAGCGGGTGCACAAGCCCGAGTGGGGTGCCGACTGGCGCCGACATTTCACGGTCGATACCATCAACGGCCGACCGGGCAACGAGCTGAAGTTCATGGGTGAGAAGGCCATGACCCACTTCCTGCGCGTGGGCTTCACCGCCGATGGCGGCTGGCGCACGTTCTCGTTGCGGAAGGACTTCCACCCCGCGGTGAAGATCCAGGCGGAGGACGACATCTCGGCCGCGATCATCGCGCCGTCGAACGCACTCTCCGGATTGCCAGACGGTATCCCCCCCTCGGTGAAGTTCGTCGCCAACTGCGAGCAGTACCTTTTCCAGCGGCCGGACGACGCCATCCATCGCGGCTACGACCGCCGCACCGAGCGCGACTTCTCTCGTTCCGGGAATTTCTTCTCCAATTACGAGCCGCTCAGCCGCGACACCGCCCGCAAGATTGTGGAGGACGCGATCGGCTTCGACGCGTTCACGGATCCGATCCGCGAACTCTTTGGCGCCTTCGTCGGTTCGGCCTCGCCCGACTACCTCGCCTCCCCCGCGCACCCGCGGATCGTGGACGGCAAGCCCACGAAGAACCCGCGTTACCTGCAGCACCGGCCCGACCTCGAGGATCCGCGCGCCACCTACCTCGCGCAGGTGGGCGCCCAGCTCTACCGCCGCGCCCCCGGGGGCGCCTTGTTCCCCGTGGGCGCAGTGCTGGCCGGACGCCGGCTTAATCCGCCCGAGCCGGGCGTGCGCCCGATGTGCGTCTTCGGCCCGATCCATTATCAGGAACTGCCGGAAGCGTTCATGGACTTCATCGCGAGCCTCACCGGAAAATCACCCTCGACCACGGGCGCCGGATCCGAAGGCGCCCTCACGAAGGGGCCGTTCAACGCGCTCCCGCCTATCCACGACCTCAACGCCGCGCTGGTTTCCTACGCCTTGACGGAACTGCCGGTGTTCTCGTCGGCGGCCGGCTGGGTCGGGCCGCGTTTCCGCGTCGATCACGACATCAGCCTGCTCGTCCCGGAGATCTGGGCGCGGATGTCACCCGAGGAACGTTCGCCCACGTACCTCATCGAGCACGGCTACCTCGAACGTTGCGAGGACTGGACCCACGACGGGAAACCGGTGCTGGCGAGCCGTCTCGGCTGGCGCGTGACCTCGCGTTTCGTCCAGACCTTCTGCGGCCGCGTGCTTGGGAACCCCAGCACGCTGTTCGACGATGAGCTGCTGCAGCCGGAACTGCAGGACCGCGCGGTGTTCGCCGACGGCATGGAAAATATCGTGCACGCGATGCGTACCGCCGCGGAGGGCTACTTCGCCGACGGCTCGATCGTGCAGGCGGTGCCGCCCCTGCGCGCACTGCTCCACGTGATGCGGGACGGAAAATGGGAGGGCCACGGGCTCGATGCCCCCGCGCTGCGGGTACAATTCACCCGCGCCAGCGTGATCGGGAGCGAGTGGTACCGCGCGCGGCTGGTCGCCCAACAGCGCCGCGACGTCGCCTACTGGGAGTCACGCGCGGAATACCTCGAGCGCTTCCTGGCGCGTCCCAACTACGCCGACCTCGCGGATCGCCTGCTCATTCGCGAAAAACTCGAGACCGCGCGCGCCGTGCTGCGCGAGGCCCGCGGTGCCGGCTATCTGGAGAGCCTGGTCGGCACGATCGGCCTCGATCCCGCGGTCCTGACCTGATCTTCGAGCTCCACCGCGAAGTCTCCCGCCCGGCTAGGGCCCGAATCGCACCGAGGCGCGGCGGCGGGGAGGCCGGGACACAAGGACGAATCCTCGACCGAGCAGCACTTCCGGTGCAAAGCGGGCGGCCGCTCCGCGGTTTTCCACCCGAGCTTCGCGAGGATGTGCTCGACGTGCGTCGCCACTATGCGGCGACCGAGGCCCAGGCTAACCGTGATCTCGGGATTTGTCTTCCCCTGCGCCACCCGCGGTTCAGCACTCCCGACTTCCGAGCGGAAACCCCGAGTTACTACCACTCACCGGGGCGCGACCGGGAGTACGCATTCCGCCAGCGACCATTCGCAGTTTGCCCTCATTCTCCTCTTCGAGGCACTCCCCCCAGAAACGATTTTTCTCGGCGAGGAGGAACTCCATCCCGCCGGACACATTGAAGTCGTGGCCGCAACCGCTTCCCCGAGGGCCGAGCCCACCAACTCGATCACCGCGGAAGGTGCCCGCCGTATCCGCGGCGGATGAGTTCGCGAACGGCCTCGGCCGCTTCGTCCGGGATCACCACTCGCGCCTGCCACCCCCGGTCGGGATAGATGCGCAACCGCTCGGCATCTCCGACCAGTTCCTCTACAAGATCGCGCACGGTGCGTCCGGGCGCGAGGTCACGGGCGAAGGGCACGGGCGCGGCGGAAAATCCAGCCCGCACCCCTGGCCAATGCACGGGAAGCGTGGCGCGGCCGCGGGCGAGCATATTGGGCTTGGCCACCAGGATTATTGAGCGCACGCCGCGCGCCTCGAGCAGCGGTCGCGCGAGGCGGATGTTGTCGGCGGTGTTGCGCGCCGCCGGCTCGATGATCAGCGCCTCCTCCGGCAATCCGAGGGCACGCGCGCGTTCGGCAAACGCGTGGGCCTCGCCGCGCGGAAAGCGGCCCTCGGTGAAATTCCCGCTGGCTCCGCTGAAGCATACGAGGCGCACCCTCCCCTCGCGGAAAAGCTCCACGCAGCGGTCGGCCACGCGCACGTCGTAGCTGCCCAGCCCCAGCGCGGCATCGGCCGGCCCCGGCTCCTCATGGGAAGATTGCCAGTCCCAGAGAACGCGGGCGAGCGCAAGGTCGGCGGGCGGAACGGAGTCGGATGCGGGAACGGACATCGTTGAACCCGCAAAGCCTTCCGCGATCCGATCGGAATGGCGAGGAGGGACCTGGGGAACAGGGAGCACGGGACTAAAGGTCGAAAGGATCAAGGGACGAAGCGACGGCAGGACCATGGGCGACAATCACGATTGAGCTTTGAATTTGAGGAAGCTCACCGCGGAACGCTTGGCATGGACCTCAACTTAAAATCCCAATTCCAACCCAGCCTCTGAAGGCCGACGTCCCAGTCGGGCCGCTATAGCGTGGAATCGTGTTTTTTAGACACGATCACCCTCCGTCGCGTCATCGGCGCATTCATCTGCGCATCTGCGAAATCTGCGGTTCGACATGGTCGCTCCCGTCGAATGAGCACTCGGCCGTCGGGCGCTCCGCATGATCCGCGGCGGGCGGCCGCGGCTGCACCAAGCCCCGCTCATCCGTGTCCATCCGCGTCCATCCGTGGTTGACCCCTCGCGGAGCGGTCCGGAAGTGCCTCACGGCCCAGAGACCAGTCACTACGAAGGACGATCCGGTTGCAGCCTGGACGCGCTGGGAAATCCGCAGCCTTCAGAAGGGTCTTCGTCCCTGAAGCCCGCGGCCGCCGTCCCGGCGGCAGCGACCGGATCAATTCCGTCGCGCTGCGGCGCGCCGGCGCAAAAAACGGAGCAGTCCGGCGAGCAGGCCGCCGACTCCCAGCAGCCAGCCGGCCGGATACGGCAGCAGCAGCAAACCCCACCACCATGACCGACCGCCCGTCCCACCAAGACCTCCGGCCGCGCTCAGCCCCATCGTCACGCCCACGCCGAATGCGATGAGGGCGAAAACGGTGGTCCAATAGCGCAGGCGCCGCCGGCCAGGAGGTTTCATGACCTCGCCGCCCCAGAGCAGAGCGCTTCCCGCGAGGATCACGAATGAACCCTCCAGCGGATCCACCGCGCCGGCCAAAAGACCGATCGAACCCAGCAAGGAAAGAACCCGTGAGCTGCTTGCCTTGAAGTTCATGTCAGCGCCCGATTCCTTCCTTGGTAAGGGGAATCATGAAGCGACCAAAAGCGAATCGCCCCATTCCGCATTGATTCAGCGACGGCAGCGGGGGCGCATCTCATGTACAATGGACCGGATTTCCGACGCATCGATTTGCGGTTGACCCTCGTTACGGCGACGACCTTCTTAACCCCTTCGCCAACCGCCGGTCGTTGAAAAACTTCCGAACGGGCACCCGGAGAGGTGACAGAGTGGTCGAATGTGCGTGATTGGAAATCACGTGTACCCGCAAGGGTACCGGGGGTTCGAATCCCCCCCTCTCCGCCAGCCTCCGCCGAGCCTACGGCTGGCAGGCCGACTCCAGAAGCTGGTTCGGAAAAGCCGTGCCGGCGTTCGTCAAGAAACGCGTGCGATGTAGCAGAGGGCGCTCCCCTCGGATCTTCGGACACTCCTTGCGCCAATCCCACCCACTCCCTCCCGCTTCCCGCACCGCGTAGGCCGGGCGAAGCTGGGTCACTCATCCCTCCCGGCGCGACGCGGCCTGAACGAGGCTTCGGTTGCGGCGGACTGCGGCGAAGGAGAGCCTTTCTCTTGAAAACCCCCGCGGTTCCGAATCTCCCGCGGGCTTGCCCCGCAGTAGTTTTCGCGACGAACTCGACTGCCTGTAACTCTCCCAGTTACTCTTCCACCCCATGCCAACCGCCGCGAAATCGACCCGTGCCGCCGCCGGTCGTTCCTGCCCGGTGTGGATCATCGAGGACCATCTCTCGATCCGGCAGCTGCTGGAATCCTTTCTTTCGTTGCTGCCCGGATTTGTCGTCGTCGGTTCCAGCCCGGACGCCGCGCCCGCCCTCGGCGCCGCGCGCGCCGGTGACATCGATATCGTGGTGCTCGACCTGATGATTCGGGGAGACGGGGGCGTCGCCGCGCTGCGCCGGTTCCGGGAATTACCCCGTCCCCCGAAGGTGTTGATCTATTCCGCGACCTCCACGGTCCACTCGCTGCAGATCGCCCTGGCGCACGGGGCCGCCGGGTATGTTGAGAAGAGCGACTCGCTCGATGAGCTCAAGCTGGCACTCGGCCGCGTACGGCAAGGCGGCATGCACTTCAGCTCGGGCCCCAGCCGGCTGCTTGCCCCATTACTGCGTCCCGCGGCCCGCGACCGCGGGCGCACGGAGGATACGGAGTTGAAGGTCCTGGAGAAACTCGCGCGCGGCATGACGATCAAGGAGGCGGCGCACGAACTGAAGCTTTCCACCCAGAAGGTTTACCGGGTCCGCGCCAGCCTGATGGAGCGGGCCAACGCCCATTCCTCCCAGGACCTCACCCGCTACGCCATCGAGATGGGGCTCGTCGGCGCCCAACGGTCCAATCTCTGATGAACCGACTGGCACCGGTCCCCGCCGGCGCCGTCAATTGGATGAAAAGGACGTCACCGGCCGCGCATTTTTGTTGGGTACGCGCCCACTCTGTCTCCTGCTCTGGGTGAAAATGCATCAAGACACACGGACCACAGAGCCGTGGCTTAGGGTTAAAACCCTACGGCTGTCCGTCGTCGAGAGCCACACTCGGTTCGCCGCGATGCTGCGCGAGGTGCCCTTGGCCGAACCCGAAATCCGAATCGTCGGCACCGCGGAAACCAAGGCCGAGGCGATCCACGCGCGGGAGAACACGGGCGGCGAGGTGCAGATGCTGGACCTGATGCTGCCCGAACGCGGCGGGCTGGAACGGATCAGGAAAACCTCGGGCCGCGAAAACCCGGCCCGGATCGTGTTCTGCGGCGCCACGAACGATTCCGCGGCGACGACTGCCTTACGGCCCGTGCGGTCAAGGCGTGGGGTGAACAGGCGCACGGGGGCGGGCGGCGCGCGCACCAGGGATAACTTCCACCGCTTTGCCTCCCATCACGGACTCGTTCAATCCGAAGGCGCCTCAATCCCTCCTTCCCCGCCCCGGAAGCCGGAACGGGAGCCCGAAACTCCGGCTCCATGACCGCGAAATCGTACCGCACCTTCGACGCGAAACGCCCCCGCTCCATCCGGACGGAGAGGGATTCGGGCGCGGTCCTTGACGGTGCCTTGCTGCAGCGCGCGGCCCACCTGCTGAAGAACCACGCGACCGCGATGCGGAACGCGTCCCACCTTCTGCTCCAAGCCGAGGCGCCCGCCGATCCATCCCTGCGCGCCCGCTGGCGGAGCGCGCTCCGGGACTCCGGCACGGGGATGCTGCAATTGCTGGGTCAATTGGAACGCCTCGGCGACGCGCTCCGCCTCGACCCGGCCGCCCTCGCCTCCGTGCCGCTAGCGGACTGGATCCGCGACCGCGTGCGTGAAGCCCGGGTGACGGACCCCGCCGCACCCGTTGCGTTGACGACCAGCCGGCTGCCGGCGGGCACCTGGCGGTTCGCCACCACTCCGGCCGCCTTGGCCCTCGGGTGCCTGCTGAGCAACGCGCTCACTCACCCGCGGGCCGGCGCGCGCGCGACGGTCACGGGCCGCGCGGTTCCGGGCGGATTTCTTCTGGTGGTGGCCGACAACGGCCAGGGAGTCCCGGTGAAGGAGTCACCAATGCTATTCACGCCGTTTTTCCGCGGCGAAGCCGCGCTGGACCGTCCCGGCGCCGGGCTCGGTCTGGTCATCGCCCGAGCGGCGGCGACCCGCGCGGGAGGACACGTCTCGCATCATTCGGTCTCACCGCGAGGCGCGCGATTCGAGCTGTTTGTCCGCGGCACGCGGCTGCCCCCCGCCCGAATCCAACGATGAAACCCGCTGCGACACCAACGATCCCCGCCGCCCATGAGTAACACACCCAGGATTCTTCACCTGGACAGCGACGGCGGAGAGCAGCGCACGCTTGAGCAGTTGCGACGCGAGCGCGGCCTCGCCTGGACGATGACCCCCGCCTCCAACCTAGCGGAGGCCCGTGCCCTTCTCGCCGCCGAGGTGTTCGACGTGATCGTGACGGAGCTCCGCCTGCCGGATGGCGAGGCCTTCGATCTTTTCCCGGATCGCGCCGCCCTCGGGGACCACGCGGTCCTCCTGGTGACCGGCCACGGCGACGAGGCCGCAGCCGCCCGGGCGCTGCGTGCGGGCTTTTCCGACTACCTCGTCAAGCGGCCCGGCCACGCCCACCTCGCGGACCTGCCCGCCCGCGTCGAGGTTTCCCTGCACGCGCGACGGACCGAGCGCGGGCTGCGGGACACCGCCTCCAAACTCAGCGACCTGTTCGACGGCACGTCGGAAATAATCCAGAGCGTCGATCCGCGGGGCGGCCTCGAGTACGTGAACCGCCGCTGGCGGGAAACGTTCGGCTACCGGGACGACGAGATCGCGGGGATCAACCTCTTCAGCCTCATCCACCCCGGGGAGCAGGCCCATTGCGGTCTGCTCTTCCAGCGCCTGATGGGAGGCGAGGACATCGGCGAGATCGAGACCAGGTTCGTCGCGCGCGACGGCCGCGTGGTCACGCTCCGTGGCCGCGCCACGGTGCGTTTCGAGCAAGGCCGCCCGATCGCGACGCGGACAATTTTCCGCGATGTCACCGAGCAGCGCCGCCTGGAGGAGATTGATCGGCGGCGTCAGGAGCGCGTGCTGCGTCTCCAGGCGAACCTGCTGCAACTGCGCGAGCAGAGCGACACGGAGCTCGGGGCCTACCTCCACCTGGTCACCGGAACGACGCTCGCTTCAGTCGGCCTCGCCGTATCGGCCGTCTGGATGCTCTCACCGTGCGGCTCCCGGCTCGAGTGCCGGAGCCGCCACCGGGCCGGCGCGGCGGAACCCGACGAGGAGCGCGCCGGCGCGACCGCCGACATCACGGCCCTCATGGCGGCGCTGTCCGGTGAATTCCCCGTCGCGGTCAACCAGCCAGGCGAGTCCCCGGCGCTGGCGGGTCTGGCGGGCACAGGCCTCATCCCCGCGGAGACCGTCGGCGCCATTTTGGCGCCGGTGGTCCTCGAGGGCCAGCCGGCCGGCTGCGTCCTGTTCACGCACCATGAGGAAGGGCGGCAATGGGAGCCCGAGGAGGTGCGGTTCGGCGCCGCCGCGGCGGCCTGCGTGGTGCTGGCGCTGGAACGCGAGCGCCGCCGGCGTGCCGAGCAGGAGAATCTCACGCTGCAACGCGATCTGGAGCGGCTCGTCGCGGAGCGCACCGCGGAGCTCGCCGAGTCGGAGCTCCGCTTCCGCCAGCTCGCGGAGAACATCGGCGAGGTCTTCTACACCATCGACCTCACCGCGGGCCGCTTCCTCTACGTCTCCCCCGCCGTCGCCAAGGTCTGGGGCCGGACCGCGGATGAACCTTGGGCCTCGACCGAGGCCTGGCTGGAGGCGATCCACGAGGAAGACCGCGCCGCCGCGAAAGACTTCTCCGTGCGGCGCGCCTCCGGTCCGGCCGAGCTCGAGTACCGCATCCGGCGGCCCGATGGCGTTGTCCGCCGCGTGCAGGACCGGTCCTTCCCGGTGCGCGATGCCCACGGTTTCATCTATCGGGCGGCCGGCCTGGCGGTGGACGTCACCGATCGCCGCAACGCCGAAGCCGGGCGGATACAGCGCCAGAGGCTCGAGGCGATCGGCAATCTGGCGAGTGGGATCGCCCATGATCTAAACAACACGCTCACCCCGATCACGCTCGGTCTCCAGCTATTGCGCCGAAAATACCCGGGCGAGGAGGAGGTTTACTCCCGAATCCTGAAGAGCGCCGCGCACGGCAGCAATGTCATCCGTCAACTGCTCAGGTTCGCCCGCGGCGCGGGCGGCGAGCGCACGCCGATCCGCTCCGCCGACCTCATCGAGAACCTCTCCGCACTGATCACCGCCACCTTCCCGCGAAACATCCGCCTGCAGGCCCGCTGCACGCACGATGCGTGGCCCGTGTTCGGCGACATCGGCCAGCTTCAGCAGGTGCTCCTCAACCTTTGCGCCAACTCCCGGGATGCGATGCCCGAGGGAGGCACGCTCGAGCTCGATGCCGCCAACTTGGTCGTCGACGCCGCCTACGCCTCCGGCGCGGTCGACGCCAAAGCTGGCCGCTATGTCGTCTGGCGCGTCAAGGACATCGGCGTCGGCATCCCGGAGGGCCTGATCAATCAGATCTTCGAGCCGTTCTTCACCACGAAGGGCCCCAACCAGGGAACCGGCCTCGGTCTGTCCACCGTCGCGCGCATCGTCCGCGACCATGGCGGTTTTGTCACGGTGGCTTCCGAGCCGGGCCGCGGCGCGACCTTCCGGGTACACTTGCCCGCGGCCGAGGCGGACGGGGTGGCGTCGGCCGCACCGGTCGTCGCCGAGACCGTCGCACCGGCCGCGCCCGCCGCCGGCGGCGCCGGGCGGCATATTCTCGTGGTCGACGACGAGGCTTCCGTGCTGGAGACCCTCTGCGCGACCCTGCAGGCCATGGGCTACCGAACCTCCGCGGCGGCCGACGGCACCGAGGCGCTCATCCGTGCGGCCGAGCAGCGCGCGGTGCTCCATGGCATGGTGACCGACATCCACATGTCCGGCATCGACGGCCTGAAGCTCATCCGGACGTTACGACACATGCTGCCGCGGTTGCCGATCGTCGTGGTCAGCGGGCGTGTCGACATCGCCCAGCAGCGCGAACTCGCGCAGGCCGGCATCGGGCAGATCATCCTGAAACCATTCACCGAGGAGCAGCTGGCGGACGCGCTCGAGCGCGCCCTGGCCTCTCCACCAAACTGACCGGAGTCCCACGGACCCGACCCCAATGATCGAAGAACTGACCGCGGCTCCGCTGCGAAACCTCGATTACGCCACGTTCGTCCTTCTCGTCGCCGCCGGCGTCGCGACGCTCCGGGTCTACCTGCGCCGACGCACCGGCGTGCCGCTTTCCCGGTGGCATTACCTGCTGTTCGGCGCGTTCGCCGCCGGCTGCTGGTGGCCGGTGGACTGGGCCGGCGAGCGGGCCCAGGAAGGCATCCGCAACCTGCTCGTCGACATGGCTCCGCTCATCGCGGAACAACTTGAACAGCGCGGTCACCACCGCGTGACGCTGGCCACGCCTCCCGATGACCCCACCTACCTCGCGCTGATCGAGACGCAGCGCAAACTGCTGCGTCTCGCTCCCCGAGTAAGCGACGTCTACACGATGCGCGCGACCGACGACGGCAAGGCGGTGTTGATCGTGGACTCGGAGACCGACTACGACCGCAACGGCCGCATCGACGGGGAACGCGAGCAGCGCACCCCGATCGGAAAGGTCTACCCGGAGGTGACGCCTGATATTCTGCGCGCCCTGCGGGGAGAGGCCGTCTTCGAATTCGAGCCCGTCACCGACGAATGGGGCACCTGGATCACCGCATGGTTTCCACTGCACCGTCCCGACGGCTCCTTCGACGCGGCGATGGGCGTCGATTTCGCCGCCACGGACTGGCAGGAAGCCCGCCGGCAGGCCCGCCTGACGGCCCTCGGGGTGCTCGCCGGGCTTCTCCTGCCCATCGGGCTCGGCTTCGCCGCGTACTACCGGCTCCGCGCCCAATACTCCGCTCTCGAGCGCGCCCAGACCGACGTCCGCGACGGCGCGCAACGCACCCGGCAAATCCTCGAGTCGGCCCTCGACGCCGTGGTGACGGCCGACGACGCCGGCCGGGTGGAGTTCTGGAATCAGCGTGCCGAGGCATTGTTTGGCTGGAAGGCCTCCGAAGCCCTCGGGCGCGACCTCACGGAGTTGGTCGTGCTACCGGCCGAGCGGGAGCGGTTCTCGCGCGACTTTCGCGCCTTCATTGCCTCCAGCCCCGCGCCGGGGATCACCCGGCGCATGGAGGTCAAGGCGGTGCGCCGGGATGGCGTGGAGATGCGGACGGAGTTTTCGCCGACGATCACCGAGGCGGGAGGGAAGCGCGAGTTCAGCGCCTTCATCCGCGATATCACCGAGCGCCTCCGGGCGGAGGTGGCGCTGCGCGAGAGCGAAGGGCGGTTCCGGGAGCTCTTCGAGAAGGCCGGCGTCTCCATCATGCTGCAGGACGCCGAGACCGGGGCGATTCTCCAGGCCAACCGCCGGGCGATCGAATCCTACGGGCTCAACACCCTTGAGGAATTGCAGCGGTTCGATCTCGGGATCGAGCCGCCGTACTCGGCGGCAGAGGTTCTGCGCTTCGTGCACCGGGCCGCCCGCGAGGGCGCGCATCGTTTCGAATGGAAAAACCGCGACCGGCTGGGTCGCGTGTTCTGGGAGGATGTGCTGCTCGACCGCATCACGGTCGACGGCGTCACCCGGGTGATCGCGATCGCGCACGACATCACCGAGCGCAAGCAGGCCGAGGGCGAGATGCGCCGGCTCGCCGAGCGCCTCGCCCGGTCGCAGGAGATCGGCAGACTCGGCACCTGGGAGGTCGACCTCGCCACCGGCCGGATCGACTGCTCCGACCAAGCGCTCTCCATCTTCGGCCACGACCGTTCGGGCCCGAAACCCGACCGCAATCTCTTCCGCTCGCTCGTGCACCCCGAGGACCTGCCTAGCCACGTCGCCGGCATCGAGCAGGCCGTCCGCACCGGACGGACCTACCTGAATTCGCTACGGATCGTGCGGCCCGACGGCGCGGTCCGGAACATCCAGATGCGTGGCGAGGTCGTCCGCGACGCCGCCGGGCGCGTCTCCGGCCTCTCGGGCACGGTGATCGATGTGACGGAACTTGTCACCGCCGAGGCGGCGCGGCAACGCTCGCAACGGCAATTCGAGACGTTGTTCGAGTCGGCGGTCTCGGCTCTGCTGATGGTCGATGAGGCGGGGTGCATCCGCCTCGTGAACCGGCAGGCCGAGGTGATCATCGGCCAGCCGCGCGCGGACCTCGCGGGACGCAGCTTGCAGGAGACGCTGCTCGCGTCGGGTCTGCTGCCTCCCGGCCAGTGCCTGCTCTCCCCCGGCGACTCCTCGCGTCCCGTGCGCCTTTCGGGTCGCCGAAAGGATGGCTCGGAATTTCACGGTGACCTGCACGTACAGAAGCTCGATACGGAGCCGGGCGGCGGCCGGGTGGTGCAGATCGACGATGTCACCGAGCAGGAGCGGGCCCGGCGCAACGAGCTCCGTGCGCAGCGCATGGAGAGCATCGGCACGCTCGCGGGCGGCATCGCCCACGACCTCAACAACGCCCTCGCACCCATCGCCATGGGCCTGGAGTTGCTCCGCGCGCGGCAACCGCAGAACGCGTCGTTGATCGACACGATGGAGAACTGCACCCGCCGCGGCGCCGGCATGGTGAAGCAATTGCTCACCTTCGCCCGCGGCTCCGAGGGCGAGCGCCGCAGCCTCCAGCCGCGGCGCATCATCGACGAGATGGCGCAGATTATCCGCAGCGCCTTCCCCAAGAAAATCACCCTCGAGGTGGAGCTCGCGCCGGGCCTCTGGGACGTGCTGGGCGACGCCACCCAGCTGCACCAGGTGCTGCTCAACCTCTGCGTCAACGCCCGCGACGCCATGCCCGACGGCGGCACGCTCTCCATCGAGGCCCGCAACGCCACGATCGACGAGACCTTCGCCAGCGGCACCGAAGGCGCGCGCCCCGGGAAATTCGTGTGCTGGACGGTGCGGGATACCGGCACCGGCATGCCGCCGGATGTGATCCGCCGGATCTTCGACCCGTTCTTCACCACCAAGGAACAGGGCAAGGGCACCGGCCTCGGTCTCTCCACCGTGCTCGGTATCGTCCGCGGCCACGAGGGCTTCGTGCGCGTCGAGTCCACCCCCGGCATCGGCAGTGCCTTCGAGATTTACCTGCCCGCCACCACCTCCGCCTCCGCGGCACCCGCCGGCGACGAGCGCGCCGGCACCTTCCGCGGGAGCGGGGAGACCATCCTCGTGGTCGACGACGAGGACACGGTCCGCGAAATCAGCCGGACCGTCCTCACCGGGCTCAACTTCAACGTCCTGCTCGCCGGCGACGGCACGGAGGCGCTCATCCAGGTAGCCGACCACGCGGCCGAAATCCGACTCGTGATCACCGACTACGACATGCCGCACATGAACGGCCAGATGCTTGTTCCCGCGCTCCGCCGCATGATCCCCGACGCCCGCATCGTCCTCGCCAGCGGCACCCTAGACGAGCAGAAGACCGCCGCCCTCGCCGTCGAGGGCGTCGACGCCATCCTGGACAAGCCCTTCTCCCAAGCGAAGCTGGTCGAGGCCCTGCGGAAAGCGCTATCCCCGCTCCCCACGTGACTCCACGATCCCGATACCGAGGGATGCGGGCAGTGCCGCCACCCTCCGTGCACGCGGGCTAGCTCCGGGAAAGGTCCACGAGTTTCACGTTTTCCGACAATCCAAGCTGGATGCACGGCGGGGCGGCGTCAGCGAGGATGACTTCCTGCGCCAACATTCGTGGATCGAGTTGTCCAACCCGACGAGCTCGCTGAGCCCGCCAAATCCGCCCTCATCCCTTGAAACCAACGTCGGGTTTCGATGGTCGCGGCGGCTCCCAGGGTTTTAAGGGCGGGCGGCGGGGCGTCCCGCGCAGCTTGGTGGATCGGGATGGCGCTGCGGCGTTCCGCCGTGCCCCGGTCCGCGGCCGTTCAGGGCGCCACCTGCGCGCCGGTCGCGCGACCGCCGGGCAGCTCGAGGATGCGAATGTTGCGGAAATGGATCTCGGCACCCTCCGACTCGAGGCACAGGTAGCCCTTGCGCACCGACGCCTGACTGACGCCGTTCACGAACTTGCCGTTGACGGAGAGCTTCACGACTCCATCGACGGCCACGACGTCGTAGGTGTTCCACTGGCCCCGTCCGAGGCAGCGGTTTTCCCACGACATGCTGCGCTTACCGCGCGGGTTGTCAGGCACGACCTCGAGTCCACCCGCGCCGAACAGCTCGCCGTGAACATAGGCGAGCGGCCGCGGCGAACCGTCCTTCTCGCGATTGAGGAGCGGCCACTCGAGCTCGAGCATCTGCACCTCGAGGCCCTTCGGAAGGCGCGAGCGCTCCTGCGGCGCCGCGTCGCTCCAGAGAAAAACGCCCGAATTTCCCCCCGCCTCCATGTGCCGCCACTCGAGGTGGAGGATGAAGTTCTCATACTGCCGGTCGGAGCGCATGACACCGATGGGCTTACCGCGGCAGACGAGCAGGCCGTCGCGAACAAAAAAGGTGTCGGGGTCGAGGTTGACGGGAACCCAGCCGGAAAGATCGCGGCCGTTGAAAAGGTCGCGAAAGCCGGCGGAGTCGGCCGCGCGAACCGGGAACGACGCGAGGAGACTCGCGCCCAGGGCGGCCCAACACGAGACGAGGCGAAGTGCAGTGGAGGTTGGCATGGGGGAAACGGGGTGCAGAAAAAAGCGGTCGAACGCGGCGCCGTGTCAACGGAGCCGCGACGTTCAGGGCGCCGCGCCCGGGAAACCACCCGGCACACCGCTGGAAGCGTCCGAAAGCGGCGGTTTCCCTCGGGGGAGTCCCAGGCCCGCCCTCACGCCCGCGGCCCCGGGTCCGGCACGGGCGGAGGCGCGGAGCGAGTCCGCAGGAAACTTATCGCGATCGGGCGATCTCCACGGCGTAGGCGTGCGTGAGTCCGCGGCCGTCGGCGCGGCGGCTGTGGAAATTGCCGGAAAAGATCAGCCACTTGGCATCCCGCGTGAAATGGAGGTTCGGTTCGACGCCACCCTCCTTGCTGTAATTGTGGTTCGACATGTCCACGAGCCGCTCCGCCTCGAAATAGCCGACGTCGATGAGCTCGCGCTTGTCGGCGAAGGATTTCCCGCGGGCCATCACGGGGCGGAAGAGGTACATCCACTGGCCGTTGGCGCCGGGCAGTCGCGTGCCATCCATGCGGTTCGCGGCGACGCTCGCCGGTCCGCCCCCGTCGCCGGCGAAAAGCTTGCCGTCGTACGAGACGGTGTAGTGCACGGACCACTCCGCGCGTTCGTGGAGGTACCAGGTGCGCCGGCCGGTGGTGAGATCAACGCCGGCGAGCCAGAACACGCCGCTTTTGGGCGTCTGGAGATCATACCACACCATTCTGCCGTCCTTGCTGAAAAACTCATGACCCTCGATCTCCATGTTCATCGTGCGTTCGTGGAGCAGGCGCGCCGGGCCGCCGTCGGCGCGGATGGTCCAGGTGCGGTCGACCCAGTGCCAGGGACCCTCGTGGCAGAAGAGGATCTGCTGCGGATCGGTGGGAGAGCACTGGAGGTGGTTGGTCCAGTCGTTCTCGCGGTGCAGCACCTTGAATTCGCCCGACTTGATGTTGACGGTGAAAAGCATCTTCGGCGTGCCCGCGGACCACTGGCGCAGTAGCGAGCCGCCGGTACCCGGGTCCCCGGGCGGCGGCGTGCGCGGGACCGTCTTGCCTTCCGGATCGGCGCCGATGCCGACGAGAAGCGTCTCATCGCAGTTCACCGCCCATTGCCCGCCGCGGGCCTGCGCGGGGATCCGGGCGACGAGACGGGTGGCCCTGGTGTCGAGGTGCACCGCCATCAGGGTGTTGCTCGCGCGGTCGACGTAGTAGGCTTCGCGGGTCCGCCACGCGGTCGTGATCGGTGGCGCGCTGGTGAGCAGCTCGGGTTTTGGCGGCTCGAGGCCGAGCTTGGAAATATCGACCACGAAGGTGCCTTGGCGCCCGCGGAGGATCACCTTGTCACCCTCTGGCGTGAGGGCGTTCTGGTGAAAATACAGACTACCGGCGCCCTCGTCCGGCGAGAGCCGGATGATGCGGTGACCGGTCTTCGCATCGATCCAATCGCGCGGCGGCGGCGCCTCGTCGGCGGCGCCGAGCGAAAGGGCGAAGACGGTAAACAGGGAGAGTAGGCGATGGCGGTGGCTCATGGGGAGGGAATGGCTCGCCTGACGCAGCCGCCGGGACGGCGGTGCGGCGAAAGAACCTGGAATGGGTATGGCGCGGCTTGCGGCAAACCCGGTTTTCAGCGGGAGCGGATCCGGCCATTCCTCAATCGAGGAATGGCAGCTTGAGCTGGTCGAGATTGGCCCGGAACGACAGCGCATAGTTCGTGCCGAAGGTGCGCCGCGAGGTGTTGCGACCGCCCTGGTAGAAATTCCGCCAGGAGTCGTTGGTCAGATTGGAGCCGTTGAGTTCGACCGTGTAGATGCGGCTGATCTGCCAGCGCACGTTGGCATCCCAGCGCTGGTGGCGGGATTCGAACACCGGACGGAGGTCGGTGGCCGATGCGGCCGTGGTGATCGCCTGCGGGAAGATCGTGGTGCGCAGCTCGAAGCGCAGCAGACGGCGCGGCGTCGTGTAGTTGATGCCCCAGTTGGCGTTCCAGTCGTAGTAGTTCGGCGCGAGGGGCTTGGTGACAATGCCGGAGCGGTTGGGAGCCTGCCCCTTGGTGTTCTTGTTGTAGCCGCCGAACACCTCCCAGTTCCGGAGCACCTCGGGCAGGGCCTTCAGGTGGTTCCGCAATCCCTGGCGGGCGGAGACCTCAAGGCCCTCGAACTCACCTTTGCCGCCGTTCTCCTGGGTGTTGAGCGTGTATCCGGCGTACTGGCCTTCAAAGCCGTTGTCGTTGCCGGGCTCGATCATGGACACGTCGTTGATGATGTAGTTCGTGATGGTCTTGCGGAACCAGCCGAGGGTGATCGTGCCCGCCGGTCGCGTGTAGAGCTCGAACTGCAGGTCGATGTTGCGCGAGTAGGTCGGGAGCAGGCCGGTGTTGTTCACGCTGACATTCGGGATGACGGCGGTGTCATTGACGGTCGTGTTGGGCAAAATCGATTGCACGCCCGGCCGCGACATCGAGCGCGTCACCGCCCCGCGGAACAGGAAGTCCGGCGTGAACCGATAGGTGGTCTGCAGATTCGGGAAGTAGTCGGTGTAGTTGCTCGTGGCGCGCTGCGTCTTCGAGTAGACCGCCTGGTAATACGCCTTCGAGGTCGAGGGCAGGCCGGCGCCGAGCGAGTTCTGCCGGAGGGCGCCCCGCACGTAATTCTCCGTCTCCTCCGCGCGAACGCCCCCGACCACCGTCAGCCGGGAACTGAGCCGTGCGGTGCCGGCCAGGTAGGCCGAGGTGACGTCCTGCGCCATCTGCTGCGTGTTGACGATCTGCCGCTGGACATTCGCGGCCTGGATATCCTGCACGGCATTCGGGTTGGCCTTCATGAACTCGGCGAACTTGTAGGGGTCGACGAGTGGCGGCGTGCGGATGCCGTAGAGAAATTTGTCGCCATAGGTGGTCTTGGCGAACTGCGCGGCGCTCAGCTGGGGGTCATCGGCGTTGTTGGCGATGCCGTCCGGGCCGACGTAGTTGAGCACGATCTGGCCGGCCTGCTTGCGCCGGTGCAACTGGTAGAGCCCGAGTCCCGCGCGCAGTTCGAGCGGAAAGCGCAACCCGTCGAAGGCGCGGCGAACGTCGGCCTTCAAATTCCACGTGCGATCGTTCTGGAACCGCGGCGAGGTCTGCAGGGAGAAACTCTTGCGGCTGTTGTAGCTCGCCAGGTCGTACAGGTCGGGTCCGGTCGTCTGCACGAGCGAGAGCGGCGCCGGAGTGTCGGGGCTGGCGGTCATGCGCACCGTGATCGCGTCGGCGGCCACGAGGTTGAACTGCATCGACTGGATCATCGCCGGCAGGTCGGTGACCTTCGAATCCGACTTCGAGTAATTCGCCGAGTAATCGACCTTCCACGGCCCGTAGCGGTGCTCGACCGCGCCGACGAAGCCGTAGCTGGCGCTCACCGAGTCGCTGTAGTCGTTGAAGACGTCGACCAGGGCGTTGCGCAAGGTCGCGTCGGTGGTTGTCGAGGCCGGGTCGATGCTGCCGGGCTTCACGCGGAAGGTATGGCTGCGGTTCTGGCTCAGGTAGGTGTTCGCCGAGGTGCGGAGCTTCAGGACGGTGTGGGCGCCCAGCTTGTAGTCCGCGTTGAGGCTGAGCGTGCGGCGGTTCTTCACCTGCGGCCCGTCGACCAGCGTGAACGTGTTGACGTTGAAACGGGATTGCTCGGTGAGCGGATTCGCGACCGTGCCGGCGGTGAAGGGCGAGTAGGTCATCCCGTAGTTATGGCTCGGGTTGATCACGTTGCTTTCGAAATAGGACAGCGAGAGTCCGAGCGTGTTGTGCAGGAAGGCCTCCGAGTAATTCACGCCGCCACCGGGCTTGATCCGGTGGGTCGGCCGCGAGCCGGGACCGTCCATCGTCCAGTGCAGCATCTCGCTGTTGGCCGAGAGCGTGAGCGTGGTGCTGAAGCGCCGGCCCTTCTGGGCGAACGCGTTCTTGGTCACCGCATTCACCACGCCGCCGGTCGACGGCGACATCCACGGCGGCGGCGCCTTGAAGACCTCCACCGTCTCGATGTTGGCGATCGTCGCCTGCGAGAACTCAAACGCCCGGCTGGAGGCGTCGGAACTGCCCGTGCTCGAACGCGGCGGCGTGCCGGCGGCGGCGGGAATCTGGCCGTCAAACGTGAACAACGTCGCCTCCGGCTCCTGACCGCGCATCGACACCGTGCTCGCATCGGCGTTGGAAAAGTTCACCTGGATGCCCGGCACGTAGCGCAGGAACTCGCCGATGTTGCCTTCGGCCACGTTGCCCAGCGTATCCGCCGAGATGGCCTGCATGAAGCTGTCCGATTTCTTCTGCGTGTTGATGGCGGCCGCATTGCCCTCGATTTCCGAGGCGACGACAAACGCGTCCAACCGATAGATCGCGGACGTCAGCGCGAAATCACTCCGCACCGTCCGGCCGGCGATCACTTCCACCGTCTGCGTGGCCTCATCGAGGCCGGTGTAGGAAACGGTCACGGTGGCGGAGCCGGCGGGCACCCCCGCGATCGTGAAGGCACCCTCGCGGTCCGTGAGCACACTGCGGTTGCCGATCTTCACCTCCGCTTTTTCGAGATAAACCCGGGTCGCCGCGTTGGAAACGACTCCTGTCACGACGCCGGAGCCGGCATCGGCGGCGCGGAGTCCGGCCAGGAGGACAAGGCCGAGCAGGCTCGGCGCCAGTAAGCGTAACAGTGGGCGGAGGGACGTGGTCATAGGGGACGGAAGGTACGTGGAGCCGGACGTGCGAAACGGCCCAAGGTGGCGGGGTGTTCGCGGGCGGGTCGAGAATCACTCTCACGCAACGAAGACGGACAGTCCGCGGGGCAGCATCCGGGGGGGGGGAGGTTAAATGATGCTTCCGGCGCATTCCGCCGCGGGCCCTCCTTCGCCGAGCCTTCCTCCTTCACTGCCCCTTCGTACGAAAAGGATGGAACCATCAGGACGATACGTCGGCCGTCGGCTCGGGCTAAAATCCAGGGCAAACAGCCTCGGCTACCCATGGCCCGACTGATCCATGTCCCTCCCGGTTACTCACCCGCGGGAAGCATCGGGATGCGAGATGCGACCAAGGACCTCGTGGTTGCCGGCGGGCAAGCCGCGAGATTTCAGACGGATCGCGGTCTGGTCGCGGCCAACATGGGTGAATCCTGCCCGAGTGACACGAATCGGCGGCCCCGAACTATTCCTCTGACCGCGTGCAAACCGCACGTGGTCCACGGAGGCCCGCGTCAGCCCAGGACCAGCGGGCCGCCGTTGCAGAAGTCGGCCTTGCCGAAGGTCTCGATGCGGTGGCCCACGGCGTGCGCCAACGCGAGGTGCAGGCGGTTGTGCGGGACTTTGTCGAACTTCAGCGCGCGGCCCATGCCGAAGCCGAAGCCTCCGCCGACGAGCACAAACGGGATGTTGTCGAGGGTGTGGCTGTTGCCCTTGCCGAGCTCGTTCGTCCACACGATCAGAGTGTGGTCCAGCATCGACCCCCCGCCACCGGGCTCGGGCGTCGCCGCGAGACGGTCCGCCAGATAGCGCACCTCGCCGGCGAACCACTCGTTGATCTTGATCAGCTTTTCCTGCGCGGCGGCGTCGCTGTCGGGCTCGTGGGAAAGACCATGGTGGCCGTCGGTGATGCCGAGCCAGTTCATGCGCGCGCCGCCCACGGACTTCGTGTACTGCAGCGTGCCGACACGGGCCATGTCATTCGCAAGCGAGTTCACCAGCAGGTCGATCTGCATCCGGCTGAGCCGCGGCACCTGATCGTTCTGGTCGGCTGCAATACCACGCTCGAGTTGGGGCGGCGCGTGACGGAGTTCCGCGCCGGTCCCGTCGGCCAGTTCGCGCTCCAGCTGTCGCACGAGCGTCTCGTGCTCCTCGAGCATCCGGCGGTCCTCCGCGCTCACCAGACCGCGCACGCGGGAAAGTTCGCCCCGCAGCGGATCGAGCACGCTGCGCAGGCTCTCCCGGTCCTTGGTGCGACCGTAAAGTTTCTCGTACATCTGGTACGGGTCGGAGATCGGCGCGACCGGCTTGCCGGAGCCGGCGTAGGACATGCGCGTCCAGGGGTCGGCCCGGTCCTGCACGCCGACGCCGAACTCCAGCGAGCCGAACCGCGTGCGGGTGTTCTCCCTGGACTGGAAAAAATTCCTGATTTCCTGGTCGATCGAGATGCCGCTGGCCCATCCCGCGGGTTGGCCCGAACCGCCCATGATGTTTCCAGGCAGCAGCTCGATGGCCGTCAGCAGGCAGCTCATGCCGCGCATGTGGCCGTCGCCATCGCCGCGGATGCGGTTGGAGATGCCCTGCAGGGTGAGCAGCCTTTCGCGGTGCGGAGCCAGCGGCTGGAGGATCCGCTTCAGCGCGAAGTCGCGCCCGGTCGCGTCAGGCCAGAACTCGGATGGAATCGTGCCGTTGGGCGTGAAAACCACGATCAGCCGCTGCCGCGGCCGCGCCGGCGCGGCGAGCGCGAGACTCGGCAGGCCGGTGATGAACGGCAGTACGGCGGCGGACAGGCCGGCGCGGCGGAGAAACTCTCGGCGGTGAATCGGGTTCATGGGGCGCGGGGCGTTGGGTTGGCGGCGAAGACCGTCGACTCGGTGCCGTGAAGCGCGGCGAGCGTCGCGATCTCGGCCATGAGTTGGCGGAGATTGTAACCCGAGGCGACGAAAGAATCCCGCAGGCGCGCGGCGGTTCCCGAGCCGTAGGCGCGCGGCGACTGCTTCACCAGGTACTGGAAGAGCTGCTCGATGAAGGCGCGGTTGGCGCGCTCGCTGGCGATCGCGAACTCGGCGACATCGCGCGCCCCGGCGAACCGCACCGCCCCGCGATCGTCGTCGGCGAAATCGCTGGCGGCGTCGACCGGTCGCCCGGCCTCCGTCGTCCGGAAGCGGCCGACCGCGTCGAAGTGCTCCAGACTGAACCCGAGCGGGTTGATGACCGAGTGGCAGCCCTGGCAATTTTCGGAACGCGTGAGTTTCGTGACCTTCTCCCGCATCGTCATGCCGTGCTCGAACGCGGTCTCGTCGAAGGCCTGCGCGACCGGCGGGGACTTGAGCGCGCGTCCGACCACGCTCCGCGTGAGAAAGACACCGCGGTGGATCGGCGAACTCGTCGCCTTGTAGGAGAACGCCGCGAGCAGATACGGATGGGTGAGCACCCCTGAACGTTGACCGGCTGGCGCGCTGCTGCGGCCGAATCCGCCCGGACCCGCCGCGCCCGCCGGGCCGGGCAGGCCGTAGAAAGCCGCGAGGCGGTTGTTCACGAAAAGGTGCTCCGCCCGCAGGAGTTCCCGGAAATCGGAGCGCTCACCCCAGACGACGTCATCGACAAACAGGTCGAGAGAGACGCGAAGATCATCGACGAGCTCGGGAGTGAATTCGGGGAAGAGTTTACCGTCCTTGCCCAGATCTTCGATGTGGCGGACCTGCAGCCACTGCCGGAAGAACTCCCCCACCTTGGCCCGCGCCCGCGGATCGGAGAGGAGGCGCGCGGCCTGCGCGGCGACCTCCTCGCGCGTGCGCAGCCGACCTTCCGCGGCCGCGCGGGCAAGTTCGGCGTCGGGTGCGGAGTCCCAGAGCGCGAACGAGAGTCGCGCCGCCCGGCGCATACCATCGGCCTCCGGTGCGGGCAGCTCGGGATAAAGGAAGTGGGGCGACTTCAGCGCGAACAGCACCACGCGCCGGAGACCGGTCTCCGCGTCGGGCGCACCGCGGAACAGCGTGGTGACGAAGCGCCCGGTTTCCTCGGGCGTCAGCGGGCGCCGGAATGCGACGGCGACAAAGCGCCCGGCGAAGGCCTCGATCTTTGCCGCCCGGTCCGGATCTTCACGCCGCGTGCCCGCGAGGCGTTCGGCGCGTTTGACCACATGGTTGGAGACCTCGAAGGCGGCGCTGGTCGTCGCTTCCTCCCAAGCCTTCGCCATCGATAGCCCACGCTCGTAGCCATGGCTGCTGTCATCGGCGGGGAAACGCGTCGTCACGACGAACGTGGGTGCGACCCGAGCGGTGGAGAGGTTGCGCGCGGGAACCGGGCGCTCGCTCCCGTGCGGGGGCTTCCAGCGGAGGGAGATGGCCGGCACGACCGGGGAACCGTTTTTCTCCGGCAACGCCCACCAGTCGATCGCGATGGGGTAGCTGCGGCCGCCAAGCAACCGCACGGTCACGCGATGATCCGGACTCGCGGGCGTCGACACGTTGATGTCGAGCGAGGGCTCCGAGCCGCCGCGCGGTTCGGGATCGGCATTGATCCAGACCCTCACGCTGTTGGGCGTGCGGATCACGAACTCATGGTCGCCGGTCTCGTCGGCGAAAATCGACCCGCGCCACTGCGCGGAGAAACCGGCGGGGGCGGTCGAATTGGGGGTCGGCGGCCGGTCAAGCGGCGGGAGCGCCAGACGCGAGCGTAGCTCACCGTTCTCGGGAAAAACAAAGTCGACCGTGTCGTCGGTCCCGTGGTGCGCCAGCTTCGCCGGGTCGAAGCGGCCGCGCTGCGCGACATTAAAGTAGGATGCGGCGAGACCGGAAGTTACTTCAGTTGCGGCCGGAGCCGGGGCCGCCCGTCCCGCCGCGGGCACCGCGAATTGACCGAGCAAATCCGCGACCGTAACCGCGTATTGACGGTTGGTCAGGTGCGAGAGCTCGATACGGACGGGATGGATCCGCGCCTGCGCGGCCGGTGAGTAGAACGCGTCGAAGATATAAGCCGACACGGCATGCGCCTCCGCGGGGGTGAGCGTCTCCGGCGCGTCGTCGGGCATGTTTGCCGCCGTGTAGCGAGTCAGCCGCGCGAGGGACCAGTCACCGGCCAGAGCGCCGGCATACTTGCCCTCGACACCCTCGCCCTTGGCGCCGTGGCACGACGCGCATTTTTGCGTGTAGATCCTCGAGCCTGCATCCGCGGCCTGCGCCGTCCCGGGCGCCCGCTGGCAACCGGCCGCCGCCAACGCCGCGAGCAAAAAGCCGACGACCAGCAAGCGACCTCTGATTGGCTCTATCACACCACGATCGACACCGTTCGCCGCCAGTCGCGTCAAGGTCGGGTTTGGACTCGAAGCAGCGCCGGCTCCGGCGGAGATGCCCCGGGAACGATTCGCGGCTGCGGCTGCACCAGACCCGGTGCTGCGTGTTCCTCCGTGGTTAAGACCGCCCCCCACAGGCTCGTCCGAGGACGAACAGGCAAGAGAGGCGTGCCGATCACGAGTGCGGAACCGGATCACCGAGAGTTGAATCACGAATCAACACGGACGGACACCGATCGGTCGAAACCCAGCAACAGACCGAGCGGGCAAGGCACCGCCCACGCTCAAATCTCCAGGCGCCGACCACCCTTTCGTGAATTTCCTGCCTTTCGTGGTCTACCCTTGCCTGCGCTTCCGCGTCTTCCGTGCCTTCCGTGGGCAAACTCAGCCGCGTTTTTCCTGATCTTCTACCGCCTATTCCTCCGCCCGGAAGCGGTAACCCACCCCGCGGATCGTCTCGAGATAATCAGCCGCCGCGCCGATCTTCTCGCGCAGCCGCCGCATGTGCGTGTCAACCGTGCGGCTCTCGATCGGGTTGTCGTAACCCCAGACATCCTGCAGTAACCGGTCGCGGGTCTGCACGCGGCCTCGCCGGCGCGCCAGGATCTCCAGGAGCCGGAATTCCGTCGCCGTGAGCTCCACCGGTTTGCCCTTCACGCTGACCGCGTGCCGCGCCACATCGATCTCCAGGTCACCGAACCGGAGGTGCGCCACCGGCTCCTCCGACGCCTTGGCGCGGGCGAGCAGCTTGCGGATGCGCAGCACCAGCTCGCGCGGACTGAACGGCTTCGTCACGTAGTCGTCGGCCCCGAGCTCCAACCCGAGCACCCGGTCCATCTCCGCCGCCCGCGCGGTGAGCATCAGGATGGGGATCGCGGCAGTGGCGGGATCGCGCCGCAGAATCTTGCAAACCTCGAGGCCGTCGACCTCGGGCAACATGACGTCGAGGACGATCAAAGCGGGACGCTCGTCCCGGGCCGCGGTGATCGCGCGCACACCGTCCTTCGCGAGGATCGGGGTGAAACCCGCTTCGCGCAGG
This sequence comes from Verrucomicrobiota bacterium, assembly GCA_030832235.1. GTDB lineage: Bacteria > Verrucomicrobiota > Verrucomicrobiia > Opitutales > Opitutaceae > ER46. The sequence continues at coordinate 670 of JAURJO010000484.1, read as the reverse complement.
CGGAACCCGAGCACCTCGAGGGCGTCGGGCTCGTCGTCAACCAGCAGGATTTTCGGTTTCATGGCCGGCGCGCTTGGCGTCGGTGTGGCGGATGTCCTTGGCCTCGTAAAGGTAGACGACCTCCTCGGCGATGTTGGTCGCGTGGTCCGCTATGCGCTCCAACGCCTTCGAGATCACCATCAGCCGCAGGCAGCGGGTGATGGTCGTGGGGCGCTCGATCATATAACTCGAAAGTTCGCGGTGCAGCTGACGATTAAGCTCGTCCACCTCGGAGTCGCGCGGAATCACCGCGCGGGCGACCTCGGGCTGGCGGTTCACGAACGCCGTCAGAGCCGCGCGCAGCATCTCGAGGGACATCGTGGCCATGCGCGGCAGGTCGACGTAGGGCTTGAGCTGGGGCTCGGTGTTCAGCTCGACGGCGCGGCGCGCGATGGTCACGGCCTCGTCGCCGACCCGCTCGAGGTTGTGGGAGATCTTCATCGCGACGGTGATGAGCCGCAGCTCGGTCGCGAGGGGAGCCTTGGCGAGAAGGTGGATCGCGGTATCGTCGATCTCGATCTCGAACTGGTCGAGGATGTTGTCGTCGGTCTCGACCTTCCGCGCGAGGGCGTCATCGCGCTCCACCAGCGCCCGCATCGCGCGGGAGACGGAGGTCTCGGCGTGGCTGGCC
>JAURJO010000483.1 GCA_030832235.1 Verrucomicrobiota bacterium | reverse complement strand
TGCAACGGCCCGCGGGTCCATTCGCCGCGGGGGTTGAAAGCCGCGTCCCAACCGTAGTCGCCCCAGAAATCGACGCCGATCGTGAGATCAACCGCGCCGTCATCGTCGTAATCCACGAGCTTCCACTGGTTCTGCCGGATGTTGCCCGGCTCCGGGTGGATCGTCTCCGGCGCCGCGAGCTTCTGCGGGCGGTTGAACTGCGACTTTCGGAAGTCCGGAAACACACTCCCGCGGAAGCGGTAGGTCTCGCCCTGCTTGGACGAGGCCGTCGCGGTCACGACGGGCTCGCCGGTGACGTAGGAGATGCCCACCGATGCGGCCGACTTGCCGATGAGCACCGCGGGCTTGAATACCGGCAGCTTCAGCTGGGGGTCGACCACGCCGCTGTTCTCGAAGAACCACGTGCCGTTGTACGGTTTGTCGGTGCACACCACGACGAGGTCCATGAGACCGTCGCCGTTGTAGTCCATCGGCAGCGGCCACGCCCAGAGACCCACGCCGAGGTCGGCGAGCGCACCGGGGTTGTTGTAGGCGAGGCGCGGCAGGGTCTCGTCGGCGGCGCGGGCCGCGCCAAGAGCGAGCAAACCGGCGGCAGCCGCACGGCGGAAAAGGCGAAGGGAGCGAGACATGGCGGAAGGAGATTCTTTTAGAAGCGGCCGCTGATGCCCATCGTCCACGTGACTCCGTTGATGACGGTGCGCTCCATCTGCGACGGGACGAAGCGGTAGAACGCCTGCGGTTCGTTGGTGACGTTGGCGATATCCCAGAAGAGCTGGGTGTTGGACCGCAGCTGCCAGGTGAAGCCGAGATCGGTGACCGTACGGGCGTTGCGGTACTGGTTACGGGCCGGGGACGCGGCGCTGAACGAATTGATGTAACTGCCGTGGTGGTTGGTGCGCACGCGCGCGCCCAACGCGCGGTAGCGCCAGGAGACGTTCAGATTGGCGGTCTCGGGGATGAACCCGGCGACCTGACCGGTGGTCAGGTAGGTGGTGCCGGCAAAGACACCATGCGTCTGGAGGCGCGTGTAATTGGCGGAGAGCCCGAGGGTGCGCAGGAGGCCGGGCAGAAACGTGAACTGCTGCTGGTACGAGATTTCCCAGCCGTTTACGGTCGCCGAACCGGCGTTGGCGCTCTGGAGGATTTGGAAGCCGGCGTAGTCGCCGTTGTAGCCGTTGTCGTTGCCCGTGCCGACGCGGCCGCCGTCGATGCCGCCAACAATGTAGTCGCGGATTTCCTTGCGGAACCAACCGACCGACAGGAGCCCGACCGGCTCGAAGTAGTATTCGAGCGCGGCGTCCCACTCGCGGGCGTACTGCGGCTTCAGGCCGGGGTTGTTGATGGTGAGCGTCTGCGCCGTCTCGTTCGGAGTCTCGTTGGGCAGGAGATTCGACGGCTGGGCGCGGCCGAAGCTGGTGGACCACGAGAGCCGGGCCTTCAGCGCGCGGGTGATGTCGTACGTGAGATGCGCACTGGGGAATGCGTCGGTGTAGTCGCGACGGATGCGGCGGGCGTTGCCGGCGTAATCCCGGCGCGCGGAGCCCGCGGGGTCGGCGGCCTGCTGCGCGGCGGTGCTCAGCACGCGGGCGCGCACGTAGCCGAAGGCGTCCACCTCGGTGCGCTCCTGCCGCACGCCGGCGAGGAACCCCAGCGCGCCGGCGCGGCCCTGCGTCATCGCGTAACCGGCCGTGACACGCTCGGTGAGCTCGCGGGTGTTGATGAACTGCTGCGACTCACGAAAGTAATTATCCTCGGTCCAGAGCGCGGCTTCGACCGGGGTATTGTCGCGGATGAGCGCGGCGGTCTCGAACATCGGGGGCGCGTAACCGGTGCGCTCGTTCATCCACGTCACGATCGAAGGATCCGGGGTGAACGGCCGCGTGCCACCGGCGTAATTCCAGCGGCGGTCGCGGTTGGATACCCCCGAGGTCTGCTCGCGACGGCTGAAGCCGGCCTTGAGCGCGGCCTTCAGCTCGAGGGGCAGCGTGTAGGCGGCGTCGGCCCGCAAGCCGGTGACCTCGGAGAGCCGGCTGCTGTTGCGGGCGTTGAGCTGCCCGTTGGGCCGGTAGTTGGCGATGTTCCGGTAGTCAGGACCCTCGGTCTGGGTGAAAGCCGGGTAGAGGTCGGAAGCCGTTCGGTCGAGACGCCAGCCCACGCCCGGCAGATCGAGGGTGAGCGTGCCGCCGCCGCCGACGCCGAGGTGCGGCGTGGCGCGGCTCCAGGAGGCAGTCCAATCGATCCGCAGGGCGGTGAGCTCGTGCACGCCGCCTACGCTCACGGCGCGGGTGCGGTTGAGGAACGAGTACATCGTCTCATTGACGCGCACGATCGAGGCGGCCAGCGCGCGTGCCTGCGTGAAGGTACCGGTGAAGTTGGGCAGGATCGCGCCGGTGCCGGTGGGATTGCCGGCGGTGTCGAGCGTGGCGACGGATTGCGCCGTAAGGGCGGTCACCTCGTACAACCGGTTGAAGGGCTCAAAGGCGTCATTGTAAATCGCGTTGAACGAGAGGCGCGTGCCGGGCGTAAGGCGGTAGTCAACCTTCGCGTTCACGCTGGCTTGCTTGCGGTTGTTGAAAAAGTCCTGGTTCGCCCACGTGTAGAGGTAAGCGGGCTGGTTCGTCGTGTTTTGGAAATCGCGGATGGTGCGGAAGCCGCCGGAAACGTTTTCGCTGTAGAACGCGTTGACCGCGACGCCGAGGTTGCGGGAGCCGCCGAAGGCGTCGAAGACCTCCTGATAGGACAGGTTTAACAAGGGGTGCGCGGGATGATCGCGGCGCAGCTTCACCTGGTCGGTGAACGAGGGCGCCCAGCGGGTCGCGAAACTGTAGGTCACGCGGCGCTTCTCGCGCATGGAGAGCGGAGAACGGGTGACAAGGTTGACGGTGCCGCCGACGGAATCGGCCGACTTGTCGGGCGTGTGGCCCTTGATCACCTCAAGTTGCTCGAACATCGCACCCGTCATCGAGTGCGTCTGGAACTGCCGGCTCAGGCTCGCCGTGCTCGCGAGCAGGTCGCCGTCGACCGTGATGCGGTTGTTGGCGGCACCTTGGCCGCGAATGATCAGGCCCGTGACGTTGCCCTCGTCGTCGAGGCCGGCCGCGACACCGGGCAGACGGATCGCGACCTCGCCCGCGCTCATGTTCGGCAGGTTGCCGAAGGCATCGAGGGCGACGACGTTCTTCACGTTGTCGGCGTTGCGCTGCGCGGTGATCGAGGCCGCGCTGCCCTCGCGGGCGCCGGCCACGACGAAGGTGTCGAGCTTGTAGACGCCGGCGTTCAGATCGAAATCGCGCACCGCGCGGACTCCCGGGGCGACTGTCACGGACGCGCGCGAGGCGTCGAGACCGACGTAGCTCGCCACCACCTCGTGGGTACCGACAGGCAGGCCGGACAGCAGGTAACGCCCGGTCTTGTCAGCCAACGCGGAGACGCCGAGGGCCGGTACCTCGACCCGCGCGCCCTCGAGCAGATTGCCCGTGACGGCGTTACTGACGGTTCCGGAAAGGACGCCCTCGGCGGCGGCCGCGCGCAGGAGCTGAAGCGGAACGAGGAACGCGATGAACGCGAAGAGACGGAGTGAGATCATGGCGGAGGAAAGTTGGGGCGGGAGACGCGGAAAAATGCAGCGCGGACATCGGGCGATCGGCGCATCAGGGGCGCGCTGATGGCACGGACGATGCCAGCCTGAGTCAAGCGACGCGCCAGACGGAACGGCCCGATGGCGCCCGGATGTTCAACGCGCGAGGCGTTCCGCGGCGCCGGTCTCGTAACGGGCGATCCACGCGCGGTGCCACGTCCCGAAATCACCCGCCTCAAGGTGGGCCCGTGCCTGCGCCATCAGATCGAGATAGAAGTGCAGGTTGTGCAGCGTGAGCAGCGTACAGCCAAGGATCTCGCCCGCCATCGTGAGATGGCGAAGGTACGCCCGGGAGAAACCCGCGGTGTAGTTGGAAAGCCCCTCCACCAATGGGAGCGGATCCCGCCGGTAGCGCTCGTTTCGCAGGTTGAGCGGGCCGTCTGGCGTGAAGACGAGACCATTGCGCGCCACCCGCGTCGGCAGCACGCAATCAAACATATCCACGCCGAGCGCCACCATCCGCAGGAGCTGCGGCGGCGTGCCGAGACCCATCGTGTAGCGGGGCTTGTTCGCCGGCAGGAACGGAGTTGTCGCGCCAACCTGCTTGAGCATCTCCGGCTCGGGCTCGCCCACGCTCACGCCGCCCACCGCGTAACCCGGGAAATCCATCGCTCCCAACTCCTCCGCCGCCGAACGCCGCAGGTCATCAAAGGTCGAGCCCTGCACGATCGCAAAGACATGATGCCCCGCCGCGAGGAAACCGCTTTCCTCCGCGATGCGCCGGCATTCGCGCGCCCATCTCGCGCTGCGGGCCACGGCCTTGGCGCATTCGTCGCGCTCGCACGGCCAAGGCGGACATTCGTCGAGCACCATCGCGATGTCGCTGCCGAGGTCGCGCTGGATTCCCATCACCTCCGCCGGCCCGAGGAATAGCCGCGCGCCGTCCAGATGGGACGCGAACGCGACGCCGTCCTCGCGCACGTCCCGCAGCTTCGCGAGGGAGAAGACCTGGAAGCCGCCGCTGTCGGTCAAGATCGGCCCGTCCCAGCCCATGAACGTGTGCAAACCGCCGAGTTCCCGGATCAACGGCGCGCCCGGACGCAGGCCGAGGTGGTAGGTGTTGCCGAGAATGATCTGCGCCCCGATCTCCCGCAACTGGCGGGGCGTGACGGACTTCACCGTGCCTTGTGTTCCCACCGGCATGAAGATGGGCGTTTCAACCATCCCATGGCGGGTGCGCAGTCGACCGCGGCGCGCCGAGGTCGCTGTATCGGTATGCAGAAGTTCGAAGGCTCCGGTCATCAGCAAAACCAAGGACCTCGCGCCCCTGCCGCGCTGTCAATCCACGAGCCCCCGCCGAAAGAGTGTTCGACGCGCCCCGCCCGATCCCCTTCCTTTGACGTTTCATCGCCTCCGCCCGCGACCCATCGTGCTGCTCGTCATCGACAACTACGACTCGTTCACCTTCAACCTCGTCCAGTGCTTCGGCCAGCTGGGCGTGGAGCAACGTGTCTTCCGCAACGACGAGATCACCCCGGAGCAGGCGCTCGCGCTGAACCCCGACCGCGTCTTGCTTTCCCCCGGCCCCTGCTCGCCCCGCGAGGCGGGCGTGACGCTCGACATCCTCCGCGTATTCGCCGGACGCCGTCCGGTGCTTGGCGTTTGCCTTGGCCATCAGTCGATCGGGCATTATTTTGGCGGCAAGGTGGTGCGCGCCGGGCGCCTCATGCATGGCAAGACCTCGCCGATCCTGCACCGCGACACCGATGTGTTCCGCGGCATGCCGCAGGGTTTCGCCGCCACGCGCTACCATTCGCTCCTAGTTGAACGCGCTACCCTCCCGTCGGTGCTCGAGGTGACCGCTGAGACGGCCGAGGGTGAAATCATGGGCCTCCGCCACCGCGAGTTGCCCATCTGGGGCGTGCAGTTTCACCCGGAATCGATCGCCACCGAGGGTGGCATAGGGATTTTGCGCAACTTTCTGGAACTAGGCGGGATCTGAACCGGTCTGATGAAACCGGAAGCCGCTCCGGCCGTCTAGCCTCACGCTCCACCCATCCCATGCGCTGCCCGAAATGCACCTCGGTCGAGGACAAAGTCATCGACTCGCGCATCAGCCGCGAAGGCGGCACGATCCGTCGGCGGCGGGAATGTCTCGAATGCGGCTACCGCTACAGCACGACGGAGTCGGTCGTGCGGGACGGCGTAGTGGTCATCAAGCGCGACGGCCGCCGGGAGGACTTCGATCGAGATAAGCTCACCCGCGCCGTCCGGGCCGCCTGCCACAAGCGACCGGTCGACGCCGAGCAGATCACGATGCTCGTGGAGGACGTGATGGACGCGCTGGAGGCGCAGTTCGACAAGGAGATCCCCACGCGCGCCATTGGTGAAGGCGTCATGCAACGTCTCCGCGGCGTGGACCAGGTCGCGTACGTGCGATTCGCGAGCGTCTACAAGGAGTTCCGCGACGTCGCCGAGTTTGTCGACGAGATCAGCGCCCTCGGGCGCAAGCCCCCGACCTGAGGTGCCCGCTCCGGAACGCGCGCGCGCCGACGTCAGGCGCCTGCATTTCGTCAACGCCCTCTTCTCCCACGCGACCGGGAGCGACCTCTATCTCGCGGAACAGATTCGCTCGGCCATCGCCTTCAGCCTCGCGGAGCTCGAGGCGCGGCTGGCCGCCTCGCCGGAACACGCGGCGCGCTACGACGAAGCCTTCAACGCCGCCGCCGCCGAATTGTTGGCGCGGCTGTTCGCGCGGCATCCGCGACATGGCTTTTACCACTGGGACGCCTCGCTCACGCTCGCCGGCGGCACTCCCCTCTTCAGCCGTGCGGAAATCATGGCCGGGCTCCGCCGGCTGGCGGGTTACCGCGAAGCCACGCTACTGGTGACAAACCTGCGGACCGCGCTCATCCCGCCGGGTCGCCGCGCCACCGCGCGCCGGCGCGCCGAGTACGCCGAAGCCCTCGCGTTCATCGGTGACCTCGCCGCCGCCCGGACCGCGCGCGGGACCAACCTGCACCTCCTTTTCCTCTGACCACATGACGCCTCGGGCCTTGCCCGCGCCGGCGCCTGGCAGTTTGCTTATTCCATGAAATCCCTCCCGTTCCTGGCCCTGGCCCTCGCCACCCTATCCGCCGCGTTCGCCGCCGAGCGGAAATCCGGCGCCCCGGAAGTGGGAAAACTTGATCCCGCCATGGGTGCGGCGGCCGCCGCAGCCGCCAATTTGGACTGGCATGACGTCACGCAATGGGGCGTCGAAGGCCGCGCGTGGCCGGAGATGGAACGCCTGCGGTGGTTCGACCGCTTCCCGGCCGCCGCCCAGAAGACCGTGACCTCAGCGGTTTGGAATCTCAGTCGCGACAGCACCGGCATGATGGTGCGCTTCAAGACCGATGCCACGGCGATCCACGTGCACTATAAAGTGGTTAAGGCGACCCTCGGCATGCCGCACATGCCCGCCACCGGCGTGAGCGGCGTCGACCTCTACGCTCGCGACGACTCCGGCAAATGGCGCTGGGTGCAGGTGACCCGCCCGGCCACGCAGGAAATCAAGGCCGAGGTGATCAAGGACCTCGCGCCCGGTTTCCGGGAGTACGCCGCCTACCTGCCGCTCTACAACGGCGTCGAGTTCCTCCAGATCGGCGTGCCGAAGGGCGCGCGTTTAGAGGGGCAGGCGCCCCGCAGCGACAAGCCGATCGTCTTCTACGGCACCTCGATCACCCACGGCGCCAGCGCGTCGCGCCCCGGCATGGTGCACACCGCGATTCTCGGGCGGCGCTTCGACCGGCCGGTGATCAACCTTGGCTTCTCGGGCAACGGCCGCATGG
>JAURJO010000482.1 GCA_030832235.1 Verrucomicrobiota bacterium | reverse complement strand
TGCCGAAAACAAGTCGGCCGCTTTACCACTAAGCTACACCGGCGAAGGATAGGTCAGACCGCGGGTCGCGGCGGACGGACCGCGAGCGCGAGGGAGCGGAGGCGCAGGAAGACGTTGACGATGGGTTCCGGCAGGCGATCGCCGGACGGGCGATGAAAGCCGGTGCTCAGCGCGAGACGGCCACGCCAGTTGAGGGGTACATGGTACCGTGGCACGCGGATGTCGCGAAATCCGTTGCGGCGCTTGAATTCCGTCATCGGGCTGCGGTCCTTCCGTCCGTAGATGTACTGGCCGTAGATCAGGTGCCGCACGGGCAGTTTGGGACAGAGCTCGACGGCGGCGGCGAGGAGCGCCTGGGTCGGAAACACGTCGCGGTGCGCCTGCGCCGCCAGGATCTGCATGATGCGGGCGGCCGGTCCGACGCGCACGAGTTTCACGAAACCGATGAGCGTCTCGCCGAGGTAGGCGCCCAGGAAATGGGAGCGGGCGAGGTAGGAGGAATTCTCGCGCCGCACGGTTGCCAGTTCCTTCCCGTGGTGTGGAAAACGACGGCCCTGGCGCACCGGAGTCTCGTCGTAAAGCCGCTTGATGCCTGCAACCAGGTCGTGGTCGAACGGGGCGGGGCGCACGACGACGCCCGCTTTGCGGGATCGACGCACGTGCTTCCTCGATTCCTGCGGCAGAGCCTCCCACCACGAACCGAAGTCGGTCGCGTCGGCGACCGCGACGCTGTCCCAGGTGAGCGGAAAGGCGGCATGCCGCGGTTCCGGCGCGGTGATGTCCTGGGCAACCGTGACGAGATCGGCGCGCAGACGCGAACCGCGCGCGGCGGCGATGAGGTCGGAAATCTCCGGGCGTGGTGGTTCCTGCCAAACCTCGTCGCTCAACCGGGCGACCCGGGGCCATCGGCCGACGCATTCCAGACGGTGTCCGGCGACTTCGAGGCGATCGTCCCGCATGGTGGTTATTATCCTCATGGCGTGCGTTTCCGGATCGGCTCGCAACCCGCGGCGGCGAGCAACCGGCCGGCGTGATCGCCGATCCGCACGGCGAGACTCATGAAGTGGTGCTGGCCGCAGAGGAGGGCGGGTGGGAGCAGGAGCAGGTAGGCCGGGAGCGCGGCGGCCGAGGAGGTCACGGCGCGAAGGGGAGCCGGGGTGACGCGGAGACTGTTGCGGCCGCGAAGGAGCGCGCGGCGGAGCAGGTAGCGACGGGTGCAGCGATGCGGCGGAACGTCCTCGTGCACGACGGCTTCGGCGCACCACGTGAACAAGTGGCCGGCGGCGGCGAGGCGGCGGAAGAGATCGACATCCTCTCCGCCGGTCGCGAGTCGCTCATCGAACACCGGATCAAGGGCCGGCAGAGCGGCGCGCCGCACGAGGGCGTTGCCGGTGCGGCAGCGGTTCCATGGCACGCGAGCGCCGCTCGGCAGTTCGTCGCGTTCCCAGAATTTTCCGCGCAGCAGCCAGCCGGGTGGTGGGATCGCGTACCGTGGTCGCACCGGCCCGAGGACCGCCGATGCGCGGTCACGATGGACAGCCGCATGGAGTTGGCGAAGCCAGTCGGCCCCCGGTGACTCGTCGTCGTCGATGAACGCGACGTGTTCGCCTCGGGCGAGCGAGAGGGCGCGGTTCCGGGCGCGAGCGATGTTCGGTTGTGGTTCCCAGCTGTACCGCACCTCGACGGTGCTGTTTGCCGCGAACTTCCGGATCACGGACCCCGCCGATCCAGCCGGGTCGTTGTCGACCACCGCGAGCGAGTGCGTGAAGGCTCCGGCCGTCTCCTGGCCGGCGAGTGCGGTCAGCAGACGGGGCAACCGGTCGGTTCTCCGGCAGGTGCAGAGGCAGACGGTGACGTGGGAGGGCGCCATCGGGCTCAGACGCGTTGCAGCGCGGCATCCGGCCGGCGTCGGCCGCGCAGGAGTTGGCGGAGGCGCGCCAACTGTTCCGCGCGGTGGAAGGCCATCAGGTCGGGTGGAACGGCCCGCGGGGCGAGGCGCAGCGTCGACCAGAGGTACCCGGCGAGGAAAAGGATTCCACCCGTGAGGCGCGGCTGGCGGCCGAGGATGTAGAGTCCGCGCAGCAGGGCCCAGAGCGGGTGGCTGCCGGTCTGGTGGGCCTTGCGGCCGTAGTGGAAAGGAACCAGCGCGGCACGGTGCATGCCGGTGCCGAGGCGACGGCGGTGAAAGCAAAGGCGTTCGGGAAACGTGCGTGTTTCCCAGCCTTTCTGCCTCGCCGAGGTCACGGCGATCCAATCCACGGCACCGCCCTTCACGGGCATATAGCCGCCGATTTCCTCCAGGCAGGCTTTCCGGAACAGTTGGCACGCGCCGGACACGTGTCGGAAAGTGGCGGACCGCGGCGTGAAACTATGGCGTTCGATTGCGGACTCGTCCTCGACGAACGGCGTGCCGGTGACGCCGAGTCGGGGCTCGCGTGCCATGCGGTCGAGGAGAAAGGCGAAGTAGTCGGGCCCGACGGTGATGTCGGCGTCCAGATTCCCGATACAGTCGCAGTCGAGATCGGCGAGAAGCTCGCGGCCGGCGTTGAAGCAGCGCGCCTTCGCCGCGAAGTGGCGATCGCGCCGCTCCGGGAGCCGGAGCAGCCGGATCCAGGGGTAGACGGCGCTGTGGCGGCTTACGATAGCGTCGGTGGCGTCGGTGGACCCGTCGCTGACGATGACCCAGCGCTCGGGGCGCCGGGTCTGGTCGATCACGGCGGCGAGGGTTCCCGGCAGAAAGGTCTCCTCGTTGCGGGCCGGCGTGATCAGGGCGTAGCGAAGCGGTCGCGAGGGCGATTGGTCCGTCGGGGAATTCATGGGGTGGTAGCCGCCGGGCGACGGGCGAACCGCAGAAGTAGGTGGGCGAGGGCGTGGAACATCGTGGCTTGTCCCCAATGAAGGTACGGCGTTGAGGCGCGGAGGAGCGGGTACCGGCGGTGGATGAAGTGACCGTCCGCGGCCTGCATGTGGCGGATCGTCCAATCGGCGGTCAGCCAGGCGCGCGCGAGGGCGCCGGGATCTTCGTCGGCGAACAGGCAGAAGGTGTCGATCGCCTGCGCGGCGCACTGGATGTCCAACGGGTGCTCGCGGTTGTGGTAGTACCGTGGTCGGCCGTCGGCGTCGAAAAAGACGCGCCGGTAATAGTCGTAGCCGCGCGTGAGGTGAGGGCGGAACTCCTCGTCGCCGGTGGCGTTGAGGTAGCGCTTGAGCGAGTCGAGGTTGTACGCGGTGTGGAAACTATCGATCCAACGGTAGTACGGAGCCTCGCCGTACCACCAGGAGCCGTCGGGTCGCTGGCGCCGGCAGCTGTATTCCACGGCGGCGCGCGCGGCGGCGCGGAATTCCGGCTCGGGCCGCAGCGCCCAGGTGCGAGCGAGGAGACCGGCTCCGAGCAGGTTGGCGTTGTGGACCGGGTTGACGTTCAACGCGGTGTAACTGAGGCACGTGCCGGTGGAGGACTCCTCGCGCGGTAGAGTCAGTATCCAGCGGCAGGCGCCGGCGGCGACGTCGACGTAGTGCGGGTCGCCCAACAACTCGTGGGCTTCCAGGAACGCGTGGCCGATGAGGCTCGTCCATACGATCGTGGGCGTGTGGGCGGGGATGCGGCCGCCCCGGGTGCTGAAGTCGAAGTGGTTGCCCCAGCAAGGGCCGGCGTGACCCGGCTCGCGGGCATTTTCAAGCCAGGCAAGACAGGCGCGAGCCTTGGCCGCGGCGGAGGCGTCGCCGTTGGCGGCGGCCAGCCGTGCATAACCGCCGGCCATGAATCCTCGGCCCTTGGTCGATTCCAAAGGGACGACGCCGATGAGCGGTCGGAGGTTGAAGGGAAATTTCCAAACCAGCTGCTGGAGGATGCGTTCGCCGAGGAGCGTGCCACAAGTGAGGGGGCGCAGGAACGACGTCAGGCCGTCGCCCGGATCGTATCCGCGGTAATCACGCGCCTCCACCCAGGCCTGCACCGCGCGCAGGCTGCGTTCGATCATCTCGGCCATGGGATGCAAAAGGGACGGGCGGCTACTCCGGGTACGCCGGCGGGCGCCTGCCACAGAGTCGATTTGCGAGCGGGAGGCGGTGGTTTGCGTCGACCCTATCGGCGTGAGGGACGGGCTATCGCGATCTTCCAGCAAAGGGACAGGCTATGGGCTCCTGGCGGGGTAGCCTGTCCCTGTCGCCTGAAGCGGGTGGTGTGACCTTTGCGATCTGAAGGGCGGCAGATACCGATTCAGGCGGGCGTTGCGGCCGGGTGCCGAGACTGTGCGGTGACGCCACTTTCCGCCGCGTTGCCGTCCCGGATGAGATCGTCGACCAATTTGAGATAATCGGCCTCGCGCGCTGCCCAACCGTGACGGGCGGCATACTCCGCGGCCCGGGCGACTCGGGCGCGCGTGCCTTCCGTATCGCGCAGTGCCGCGAGCATGGTCCGGGCCAGTGAGGCCGCGTCGCCCGGGGGAAAAAAGCGCACGACCGACTCATCGAAGTAATGCCGATCGATCCGTGTCGCCGCGACCACGACCGGCACGCCGAGCGCCATGAATTCCATGATCTTGGTGCTGTAGGCCTCGTTGCCGAACCCGTCGGCACGTTTCGGCACGATGCCGAGATCGGCATCAGCCATCACGTGCGCGATCTCTCTGACTGGCACGGGGTCGTGGAACCGCACCACACCACGACAATCGAGCTCGGCCGCCAGTGCCACCAAGGCCGGCTTCATGCCGCCGTCCCCGTGGAGGTGCAGTTCGGCTCCCGGTAGCTCCGCGCTGACCTCGCGGAATGCAAGCAGGGCGAGGTCGAGTCCTTGGTGCCAGTGCAGGCTGCCGGGGAAGAGGATCACCGTGCGGGAGTCCCTCCGCCGCCTCAGGCCCGGACGGAAAACCCGCGCGTCGGCGTGGTTCAAGAAAACGGAGCAACGGCCGGCCGTTCGCGTGCGGGCGGCGTATTTCTCCCGCCAGAGGTGGTTTGACACGATGATGTGGTCGGCTGCCGCGGCGGCGATACGCTCGAGTACGCGCAGGACCAAACTCGTCACACCCGGGCGACCGTCACGGAATTTGGCCGCGTAAAACTCCGGAGTGAGGTCGTGGATATCCAGGATCACCCTTGTGCCACGCCGCCGGAGCGCGGCGGCGGCGAGCACAAGGAAGTCCGGCATGTTGTGCGCGTGCACGAGATCGAACGGCCGGAGCGCCGACTCTGTCCGCAGCCAACATGCCGATCGGAACAGGAAGCGCAGGGCGCGTCGCAGATGGCAGAGCGGAGAGCGCTCCTGTTTGTCGAAGCGGTCGTCGAGCCGGTGCACGTGCACGCCGTTCAGCGTCGCGTTGAGCGGGTCTGCGCGGTGCCGGCGCAATGCGAGCACCTCGACGAGGTCTCCCCGCGCGGCCAGCGACTCCGCGTAGCGCATGACGCGGTTGTCCTGCTCGTAGCACGATTGTGTGAGGAGGCAGATCCGCCGGGGCCGGGCGCACGCGGGCCGTGGGGAGAGCGATTTGACGTGGGCCGCGACCGCGTGCGGAAGCGTGTGCCACGCGGTTTCGCCGTGACGGTCGCGGATGTGTTCGAGCAGCGAGGTGTAGCAGGCGAGCGGATAGGTCCGCGGAGAAGGTGGCTCGCCCTCAAGTCGGATGTAGTCCGGATGCACGTTGACCAGCGCCATGCCGCCTTGGTCCGCGATCCAATCCAGTTTTCGCAGCCAGATTGCGGGGGAAGGTTCCTGTAGGAGCAGAAACAGCGTCGAATCCTGGGGCAGGGTGTAGGGCAGCTCCACGTAGCCGCCGTCGGCCGGGGATCCCGGGGCGGGAATCCAGAAGGGGAAGATCGTGCCGGCGCCTTCCGACTGGGGCTCGAAAGGATCGGTGTCGAACGTCGACGAGTCCCAGGCGATCGCGAGGTCGTGGAGCCAATCCAAGTTGCGAAGCATGAAGCCCGCGCGGAAGCCGGTGGCTCCCCATGCGCGGAGGCGGTGATTGATGCGTTTCGCCTTGGCGTGGAAACGGCGGCGCGAAGCGAAAAGTTTGCCGTCGTGATGCAGGTCATGGACGCCGACTTCAAATCCGTGCTCCAGCAGCCAGGTGCGCAGCTCTGCCGGCGCCGCATAGGGTCCCTCCGGGATGAAGTTGAAGCAGGAGCGAAAGCCGAGCTTCAGTTCCAGTTCCGCCAGCGCGCGGCACTTCGCCAGCCCGTCCTTGCCCTCGACATCGTGCGTGATCACGAAGGCGAAACGGCGGTCTCCCGGCCAGCCGGGCCATCCGGCCGGCGGGCGGGCTGAATCAGGGTCGATGGGCCATAAGCCTGCGAAACGACGGCGACTTCCGGTCGCAGCGAGCCGGCGCAACGCGATGCGTAAACGCCACGGCAGGAGCGGCTTCACCGCGTAGTAACACCGATGGAAAGACATCGTCACGCGCCCCTCCCTAAGGGGTCAGGGCGTTCAATGTTTAGGCGGCACCGTTGATTGAAATTTTGAACGCCCTGACCCCTTAGAGCGCGGTTTCGGCTGTAAAAATAGCAAACGGATTTCAATCAGAGGCTTGTGTTTCTCTCGGTGTCCGCGCCTCGCGGGGCCATCAGAGAGTGCCGTCGTAAGGGGTCAGGGCGTTCGTTGTTTATTAGGCTGGGGTGTTTTGAACATTGAACGCCCTGACCCCTTAGCGGGGAGCGTTAGGAGGCGGCGAGGTGGTCTTCGTGCAGGAGGACGGGGACGTAACGGCGGCTGCGGTTCAGCACGACGCCGGCCCGCGCGCCCGAGGCTTCCAAAAGCGCGAGGGCGCGGCGGGCCACATCGCGGTCCGTTCGCTCCGCCTCAACAACCACGAGTACGAGATCCATGAATGCAGCCAGTCGCGGGGTTACGCTGATCTGGCTCACCTGAGGCATGTCGAAGATCACGTAATCGAACGCGCTCGATTTGAGGCGGGGCACGAGTCCGCGGAAACGTCGCGGCAGGTTGCGGGCAGCCCCACCGTCTCCGGTTTCTTCCGCGGCGAGAAAAAGATTTTCCCCCGTATTTCCCTTCGGGCCGGCCGAAATCAGGTCCTCCAGGCTGCCGGCGGCACGTCCATGCTGAAAGTGATGCGCGGATCCAGTGCTGCCGGCCAGGCTCACCAGCAGCACGCTTCCTTCACCCGTCTCAGATAAACTGCGCGCGAGTCCCGCCGCCGTCGTCGAAACTCCGGCGCCGCGACCGAGGCCGGTCACCGCGACGAGCTTCGGTTTGTGGGTCAGCCCGCGCGCCTCGAAGTCGGCAATCAGACGATCGCGCAGCGTCTCGTGGAAGGGTTGCAGCGGATGCTGGCGTGCAGCGGCGGATTCCTCCTTCCCGCCGCCGGGACCGAGCAGCGCAGGTGCGCCGTCGAGAAGGCGGCGCGGCTGCAACGGGATGTCGATCATGAGCGGAGTGCGGAGCTCGCGTTCGACATCCGCGGAGCGCTTGAGCGAGCGATCGAAGTACCACTCGCTGAAAAACGCCCACGCGAGGCCGGCGATGAGACCACCGGCGAGCAGGAGTCCGGAGGTCCGGCGCGTGCCGGCGGTGTCGGCGAACGGCGGTGAAGGCGCCTGGATCTGACTGATGTTGGCCACGCGGCCTCCGCCGAGGGTCTGGCCGATGCGCTCCTGCTCGAGGCTGGCCGCGTAGCGTTTGAGGTTGTTCTCCTCCAGGTCCCGTTGGCGCCGCAGTTCCTGGATTTTCCCTTCCAATTCCTCGGCGCGCGCGTACTCGGCGCGGGCCTCCTCCAAGCCGCGGTTCAAAACGGACACGCGCGCTGCAAACGCCGCCACCTGCGCGGCCGCCTCCTCGGTCCGGCCGGGATCCGCCAGCCGCGTCGAAGTTCCCGTCTGATCGGCCAGAGCGGGGTGTTCCGCGAGCAGCGCGTCGCGGCGGGCAAGCAGGATTTCCAGCCGCTCACGTACCTCGCGAACCCGGGCGCTCTCCGAGGTGAATTGCGCCAGCAGCTCACGTTCGGCCTGGCGGAGTTGCAGTGCCTGCTGCACCAATCCCTCGTAAGCGGCGGCGATCTCCGGCGGAGTGGTGGCACCGGCCGTCGGAGCCGCCGGCTCCCTCCGCCGCAGTCGCTCGAGG
>JAURJO010000481.1 GCA_030832235.1 Verrucomicrobiota bacterium | reverse complement strand
CTTTGTTGAAACCGGAGAAGCCGAACTCCTTGAGGGAGATGGTGTGGAAGCGCGTGGCGGTGAGTGAGAGCCGGTTTTTCAGCAGGGAAAGTTTCACGCCGTAGTCGGTGGTCTTGCCGGACGGGGAGGGCACGAGATCGGCCAGGCCGGTTTTTTTCACGTCGGCCGGGGTGATGTAGTTGGTGCCGGGTGTGCTCACGCTGTTGGAAGCGTTCGCGAAAATGGAGAACCACGGCAGCACGTGGGCGACCGCGCCGACCGTACGGGTCTGGCCGTTGAACGTCGTGGACTTCGCGGTGCTGGGGTCCGCCGGCGTCCACACGCCCGTGTTGGGCGCGATGCGCTCGGCCTCCGGATCGCGGAAGGCGACGCCGACCCAGTTCTTCAGCCGATCCTTCCGGTAGCCGAACGTGCCGACGCGCCGATCCTCGCGGAAATAGGCCTGCGCGACGCCCATCCAGGCGCCGGTGCGGCGATCGACGTAGCCGATGTTGCCCTGCGAGCGGTTGAATTGCCGCATGTAGATGTCGCGCACGGCTCCGGTCGCCGGGTCCTGGTACTTGACCGGCGCGGAGAGGTCGTAGGGCGCCGGGATCCGGAAGTTGGGATCGTTGAGCACGGCAAGGTCGCGCAGGTAGTAGCGGTAGTAGACGGTGTTGGCGCCGTTTTCGGGAGTGGCGTTGAACACGCCGCCGCTGGTCAGCGAGATCCCCTTCAGCCAGTACTGCTGGAGGATCTCGGAGCGGGCGTCCGTGGCGCCCAGCTCCCCAAGGCCGGCGAGTCGGACGGTGACGAGGTCGCGCACGCGGCGCTCGTACGACAAAGTCACGCGCCCCTGGTTGACCCGCGAGCTGCTCGGCCGGTAATCGGGCGACACGTCGAAGTAGTACTGCATGTCGGCCGGCTTCAACTGGCCGTTGGGCAGGTAGCGATTGGGATCCGCGGCGACCCCGTAGTAGTTCCAGCTGGCGAGATTCCGTGTTACGGTGCGACTCAGCTGGCGGTTGAACGCCAGCTCCACGTTGAGATCCCGCAGCAGCTCACGCTGGAAGTAGACCGAGCCGAACTTTACGTCGAAGTTGCCTCGCACCCAGTTCGCCTCCGGAACGGCGCGCGGGTTGGAACGCCCGAGCGCGAAGTCGTTCGCGAGGAGCGAACCGCTCGGATAATTGGAGGTCGTGAACTGGCGGTAGTTTTGCGCGTAGGGGAACCGGTCGGACACCACGACCCAATCGCCACCGGAGCGCTCGAGGATCCCGGTCACCGCCGTGGCGCCGGAATTGCGGATCGGTGTGCCGGGCGTGCCGGTCGCGCCGGTGCCGGGACTCCCTGCCACGTAAGTGGCGGAGAAGTTGTTGAACGACGGCCGGCCGGCGTCGACCCACGTCGACGAGAGGTCGTTCGCGAAGAACGGCCGCGGCACGAAGCGCGCGATCTTCCCCTGCTCGTACTCGGCCTTGAGCGTCGTGCGGCGGTCCACCTGCCACTTCGCGGCGAGGAAAACGCGATCCTGGTCGTTGTAGCCGGCGGCGCGCCAGGTGCCGTCGCGGCCGCGGAGGCCGTTCAGGCGCAGAGCGAAACGGTCCTTGATCGGCACAACGTTGGCGTCGAAGGACCAGCGCTGCCCGTCCCAATCGTCGATGCGGTGTGTGACGGAGTAGGCGTCGCGGTTCGTCTGCGCCTGTTTGCTCGCGACGTTGATGCGGCCGGCGGGCGAGCCGAAGCCGTAAAGGATCGAGTTCGGACCACGTGAGAGCTCGATCCGGTCCATCATGTAGGTGTCGATCTCGCCCGGAGCCCCGAAGAAATTCAGGCTGCGGCCGGCGCCGGGCAGGCCGCGCACGCGGATGGAGCGAACGGAGTCGTTGTAACCGTCGCCCACCGGACCCGCCGCGCGCGCGTCATCGGTCTCCACCCGCGTGCCGATCGCGTACTCCATCGCCGTCTCGACGTTGGTCGCGGCGATGTCCCGGAGGAACTCCGCTGTCATCGGCGAGATCGCGGCGGCGATGTCGCGCAGGTTGGTGCGCAGCCGCGAACCGGCGAGCGTGTCCTGGCTGGCGTAGCCGCGGTCCTGGTTCTCCGCGACTTCGAACGGGGTCAGGGTGACTACGTTTCCCCCGCCGGTCGGGGGCGGTGCAACCTGCGCGGGAACCACGGTCGCGGTGAAAATCAAAAGGGCGGTCAGGGCGGGTGCATTCCGGGGCATGAGTGGGAGCGGGGTGGTAGGACCGATGCGACCGCGACCGCCTTGCCTACGCGAGAGCAAGTTTACTTGAATCGTTAAGTGCCACGCCCCGTCCGTCCCTCCATGAAACACGTCGCCCGGGCGGCAGGCGTGTCGGTGGCGGCGGTCTCGCTCGCCCTGCGCCGCGATCCTTCCATCCCGGAGCCGACTAGGACCCGCATCGAAAGCGCGGCCGAGCGTCTGGGCTACCGCCGCAACCCCCTTGTCGCGGCGTTGATGGCCGGGCTGCGCGGTCGACATCCTCGCCGGCGCGACGCGCATGTGTTGGCCTACATCGACAGTTTTCCGGAGGAAATGCCGCCCCAGGCGCGGGCGTCGCTGCAACGATTCCGTGGTGGCGCGCGCGACGAGGCGGGCCGGCAAGGTTATGCGTTGGAGCTGTTTCGTCTTGGGCCCGGCGGCTTTAGCGAGGAACGACTCCAGCGGGTGCTCGCCGGCCGCGGCATCCGCGGGGTGGTCTTCGCGCCTTTCCCTCGCACCGGAACGCGGCTGGAGGCGGGGTGGGAGTCCTTCGCTTCGGCGGCGATCGGGTTCTCTCTCGAGTCGCCGCGGCTCCACCGGGCGGTGAATCACCAGTTGCAGTCCATGCAGCTGGCGCTGGCGAGCCTGACGGAGCGGGGCTACCGGCGCATCGGGTTGGCTGTGACCCGACACGAGGACCTCCGCGCGCGGCGGCATTGGTTGTCGTCGGTCCTGCTCGCCCGGCACGACCATCCCGCGGGTGAAGGCGCCTTCCCGCTCTTGTACGAGGAGGAAATCACGCGGACGGCGCTGCAGGCGTGGGTGCGTCGTGAGAGGCCGGATGTCGTGGTCAGCGCCGAGCTGGGGGTCCGCGCCATGGTGGAGGGAGCGGCGCGCCGGTCGGGCCGACGGCTCG
>JAURJO010000480.1 GCA_030832235.1 Verrucomicrobiota bacterium | reverse complement strand
TGCCGCTGGTGAAGGCCGTCATCGCGTCGCTCAAGAAACGTGGCTTCGAGCACAACGGCATCTTCCTGGTCGGCCTCAACGCCCTCCGCCTGCGCATGACCGGTTACCTGCCTTCGCTCGTCTCGGGCTCCACGCCGTTCTCGGGCAATCCGGTCTACGTGCTGGAGTCGGGCCGTTACTACGACCCCGTGTGGTTCTACGACTCGCCGCTGCCGCAGCGTTTTGATCCGATCTTCGCGCAGGAGCAGACCAAGGGCGTGAAGGCCAGCACCACCAAGGACGAGGACCGCAAGAGTTTCCTCGCCACGCCGCTGTTTCTCGACGCCGACTTCTGGATCAACCTGCCGGTCTTCACCGATCACCCGACGCTCGGCGTCAACGGCGCGCTGGTGAACGCGACCCTTTGGAACGCTTCCAACACCGCGCGGTTCTTCCGGTCCCCGGCCAACGCCCCCGCCGCGGTCGCCGAGATGAGCGCCATCCCCGAACTGCGCCAGACGTGGATGTTCACGCTCGCCAGCCTCGAGCACTACCAATTCGTGGGCGGCCCGTTCTTCAATTCGCTTTACACCGTCTCCGAGCCGCTGCTCTGGCTCACCAACGACCCGGTGATGATGGACTCGCTCGCTCGTGACCGGATCAACCGCCACCGCAAGCAGGAGGGCTTCGAGAGCCTCGACGAGGAGATCCGCACGCTGGAGTTCGCCGAGACGCTCGGCGTCGGCTCGACCAAGACCAAGCAGGTGCGGATGATCGCGATCGAGTAAGGCGGAGGCGGTTGGTTGTGCGAAACCCCTCGCATCCGTGCTAGGATTCCGGAGCCCCGTGCTTCATTTCGCGTCTCACGCTTGAGTGGCGGTCGGGTCGCTTGACACGGCCGGCGGCCGGCGTGACACCGGCTCGTGGCGCTTAACATTCCTCAGCGGGGGCCGTGGTTGAAGACATTCTCGGTTTTAGCTCTGGCGAGCTTGGCCGGCGTGCCAACCGGCGGTGCGGTGCCTGACGCGGAGTCGGTGGAGGTGGTGACCGGCCTCGATTACGCGGGCGCCGGCAACCCGCGGCAGCAACTCGATCTCTACCTGCCGCGGAAACGTGCGGGCGCCGCGCCGTTGCCGGTGATCGTGTTCGTGCACGGAGGAGGCTGGGTCGGCGGCAGCAAGGCGGCCGGGCGCGTGATCGTTCAACCTTATGCCGCCACTGGAAGTTACGCGGGCGTTTCAATCGGCTACCGCCTTGCCGGCGAGGCGCGCTGGCCGGCGCAGATCCACGATTGCAAGGCGGCGATCCGGTGGATCCGCGCCAACGCGGCGCGCCACGGGCTCGACCCGGAGCGGATCGGCGTGATCGGCAGCTCGGCGGGGGGGACGCTCGTCACGTTGCTCGGCGTAAGCGGCGGCGTGGAGGATCTCGAGGGTTCGGTGGGGCCGCATGGCTCCGCGAGCAGTCGCGTGACTTGCGTCGTCAACCGTTTCGGCCGCTTGAATTTCCTCGCGCGGCCGGAATCCGCCCGCGCCTCGCCGGCCCAGGCGGGTCCGCTCGCGCAGCGCCTGGCGCTGATGTTCGGCGGACCGGTCGACGAAAAAGCCGGGTTGGCCCGTCGGGCGTCGCCGGTGTCGCACGCCGCCGCGGGCCTGCCGCCGATCATCACGTTCCATGGCACCGCGGACACCCTGGTGCCGTTCGTGCAAGCGGAGGAGTTCGACGCCGCGATGCGACGCGCGGGCGGCGCGCATCTCCTGGTGCCGGTCCAGGGAGGCGGGCACGGCTACGAGAACGCGGAGGAGCGGCGGCGAGTCCGGCAGTTTTTCGAACAGCACCTTCGCGGGATTCCTTCGTCGATCTCGACGGAGCCGATCCCGCATCCGGTGAAACGTTGAGCCCGCTCCTACATACGATCCCAACGCGGGGGCAGGGTGGAGCAGCATCAAACGCAGTTTAAAACTTCAGGTCTCCCCGCATCTGCGTTAATTCGGAACCGGCTGTTGTGCCTCCTGCGCCTCTTTGCGGCGATCGTTTGATTGGTCTGCGATGCCTCACACGATAGGCGACTTGGCCAAAAGCGGGTTTGCCGGACTTCCGGGCCGATGTTTCGGTCGGGGCAACCCCATGACGACATCGCGCGGCCGGCCACTCGCGGCCCTATCCTTGTTTCTGGTCCTTGTTTCCATCTCGTTCGCCGCGGACGCCCGCGTGTTCCGCGCCGGAGCGGCGATGAGCAACATTACGCCGCAGCTGGGCGAGGGTATCGTCGGCAACTTCACCATCCCGCCAGCGACCCACGTTCACGACGAGCTCCACGCGCGCTGCCTCGTGCTCGACGACGGCTCCACCAAACTGGTCTTCGTCGTGGTCGACAGCGTCTCCGTCAACCGGGAGGTGTTTGACGCGGCGCGCCGTGCGCTCGAGCGGGACACGGGGATTCCCGGAGGTAACATGCTCATGTCGGCCACGCACACGCATTCGGCGACGAGCGCGCGGGGCAGGGATGCGATGGCGATGCGCAACCCCTCGGGCGAAGCGGGGGAGCGGTCGCCGCTCGACGACTACCAATCGTTTCTCGTGCGGCGGATCGTCGACGGGGTTAAGCGCGCGGTGAACCACCTCGAACCGGCGCGCATCGGCTGGGGCGCGGGCCAGGTGCCGCAGCATGTGTTCAACCGGCGCTGGGTGCTGAAGGACGGAAAGACGGCGGTGAATCCGTTCGGTGGACAGGATCGCGCCGTGATGAATCCGGGCTCGCGGCCGGACCTCGATCGCCCCGCTGGTCCGGTGAACCCCGAGGTTTACTTCATCTCGGTCGAGTCCGTCTCGGGACGACCGATCGCGGTGTTAGCCAACTACTGGCTGCACTACGTCGGTGGCGTGCCGACGGGACACATCTCCGCCGATTACTTCGCGGTGGTGGCCGACCGGCTGCAGCAATTGCTCGGTGCGGACCGGCAGGACCCGCCGTTCGTGGGTCTTCTCGCCAACGGTCCTTGCGGCGATGTGAACAACAACAACGTCGCGCAGCCGGACCGGAAGAAATACGCGCCGTACGAAAAGATCCGGCTCGTCGCCGACGACGTGGCGCGCGAGATCGCGCGCGTCCGGGCCAGCGTGCAGCACCAGGACTGGGTCGAGCTGCGCGCCGCGAGTACGGACCTCGTCCTGCGCACCCGCCGGCCCGACGGCGACGCGGTGGAGAAGGCGCGGCGGGTGCTTGCCCGCCCCGCCACCGTTTCGCCGATCCATCGCTTGGAGAAAAACTACGCGGAGCGCGTGATCTCAGCGGCCGAGTGGCCAGAGACCTTGAGCGTGATGCTGCAGGTCGTGCGCATCGGCGGGCTCGGTGTGGCGGCGATCCCGTTCGAGGTGTTCACGGAGACCGGGCTCGAGATCAAGGCGCGGTCGCCGTTTCCCGACACCTTCACGATCGAGCTCGCGAATGGCGGTTACGGTTACCTGCCAACACCCGCCCAGCATGCGCTCGGCGGTTACGAGACGTGGCTCGGCACCAATCGCGTTGAGACCGGGGCGTCCGACAAGATAGTCGCGAAGCTGCTGGAGTTGCTCGCGGTGGTGAAGCGTGAGGCTTCCGGAATGCGATGAGCTTCCGGTGCCACTTCCGGGGCTTCTTGTTCGTCTCCGCGTTGGCGGGTGGAGCGGTGGTCGGGGCTGCGGCCGCGCCGGCGACGGCGCAGCCGAATATCCTCCTCATGTACGTCGACAATGTCGGCTACGGAGACCTCGGTTGCTACGGCAACCGCGACGTGATCACGCCGCGGATCGATCGCCTCGCACGGGAGGGCGCCCGTTGCCTCGACTTCCAGGTGGTGACGACCAGTTGCTCGCCGTCGCGCGGGGCGCTGCTCACGGGCCGTCATCCTTTCCGTAACGGACTCTCCCATCAGCTTTCCGCCGCGGAGAACCGGGGCGGCACCGGCCTGCCGCAGGGGGAGCGTATCATCCCGCAATTCCTGCGGGCGGTTGGCTACGCGACGGGCTGTTTCGGAAAGTGGAACATCGGGTTCGCCCCTGGCAGTCGTCCGACCGACCGTGGCTTCGACGAGTTCCTCGGCTTCCGCTCGGGCAACATCGGCTATTACGAGTACCTCTACGGCGGGGAGCACGACCTGTTTCGCGGGACCGAGCCGTTCCGGACGGATGAGTACAGCACCGACCTTTTTGCGGATGCGGCGGTTGATTTCATCCGTCGCCAGGCGGGGCGCCCCTGGTTCGTCTACCTGCCCTTCAATGCCGCGCACTTCGTCTCCGATGGAAATGTCCCGCGCGGCGTGAAGCCGGTTTGGCCGGCACCCGCCGCCGCGTTCGCCCGGTACGGAGGGACGGCTGCCGAGCCCGACGAACGGCGGCGCTACCGGGCGGTGCTGACGGCGCTCGACGACGCGGTCGGTCGCGTTCTCGACGAGATCGACACGCTGCGGCTGCGAGAACGCACGCTCGTGATGCTCATCTCGGATAACGGCGCCTTTATGCTCCCGGGTCGTGGCCTCGAGGTCGCGTCCAACGCCCCTTTGCGTTCCGGGGGCACGACTTCGTACGAGGGCGGTACGCGCGTGCCGGCGCTTTTCCGGTGGCCCGGCCGCATCCCGCCCGGACGCGACGTTCGCGCGATGCTCACGCAGATGGACGTGTTACCGCTGTGCCTCGCGGCTGCCGGCGTGCCGCGGGATACCGGTCGGATTCTTGACGGTCGCGACCCGTTGCCTGCCCTTGCGGAGGGCGCCCGCACGCCGCATCCGCGGATGGGTTTCGGGTACGCGAAAGGCGCGGCGTACCGCGAAGGCGAACTCAAGATCGTGCGCGAATCGCCGGAGAAACCGTGGGAGCTGTATGATCTGGGAGTGGACCTCGGTGAGGCCCGCGACCTCGCGCGCGAACGTCCCGCGGAGCTCGCGCGTCTCGCTGCAGCGCACGAAGCGTGGCTTGAGGGCGTCCGTCGTGATTCCAGTTCGCGGGCCACTTCGCCGTCCGCGCCGAAACGCGGGAAGTGAAGGCCGGCCTCAGGAGTGGATCCCTTTGCGAAGGTGGGTCCTGAATCTTATCGGATTCAAGCGCAGCCGGTGTAGCCGCGGCCGCCCGCCGCGGATGTATCGCGATTATTATTCCGTCCGATGGAGGTCGGGCGAAGGACGGAAGGGATTTCTTGAAATCCGAGGGGAGCCCCTCGGCTACATCGGACGAAGATTGTCGCCAGGTCACTTGCGGAGCTTCGGCTTGAAACACAGCCGGTGCAGCCGCGGCCGCCCGCCGCGGACCATTTGAACCTCACGACGGCCGCTCCGGTGGAGGTGGGCTTTCACCGCGGGGGTGCCGCACGGGACCGGCCGCAACCGAAGCCGTGCTCGGTCTGCGTCGCTCCGGGGCGATGAGGGACGTTTCTAACCCTCGGGCCGCGCTCAGTCTGCCTTCTTTTTCCCCTTGGGGGCGGCGGGGGGAACCGGCTTACGCAGTACGACGGATGCCGCGTTGGCCTGCGGAGCACCCGGGGTGCTGCGGCCGTCGGCAACGAGTTTTTCCAGGAGTGTGTTCAATCGCGCCACGACATCGGGATGCTCGCGGTGCAGGTTTTTCGCCTCGGGAAGGTCGTCGCCGCCGATTCGGTAGAGCTGTGTGTCGGGCAGGCCCTGTTTGACCGCGTCGGGATCGCGAGGAGCCGACCAGCCGCCGCTGCCCGGAGCGAGTGCGAGCTTCCACTCGCGGTCGCGAATCGCGAAGGCACCGGTGATGCTGTGGTGCACGACCGAGCTGCGCGCGGAGGACCCCTTGCCGAGCAGCACATTCAGAAAGCTGAAACTGTCCTCGCCCGCGTTGTCGGCGATCCTCGCGTCGGTGACCTCGGCGATGGTGGCGAACACGTCGGTGAGACAGAGCAGTTGGTTGCTGACCGCCGGCTTCACCCGTGCGGGCCAGCGGACGAAGAAGGGCACACGGTGGCCGCCATCGAAGAGGTCGGCCTTGTGGCCGCGCAGTTCCCCGTTCACCGCGTGGCCCTTGGCGGCGAGTTCCTCGATGCGGGCCTGCGGCGAGCAGCCGTTGTCGCTGGTGAAAACGACCAGCGTGTCGCGCGCGATGCCGTTGCGATCGAGGGCGGCCAGGACCTCTCCCACGGCCCAATCCGTCTCCATCACGAAGTCGGCGTAAAGATTCAGGCCGCTGCGTCCGATCCATTCCTTGTTCGGCGCGATCGGGGTGTGGGGTGAGGCGAGCGGCAGGTAGAGGAAAAACGGCTGTCCGGTCACGGCGCGTTCGTCGATGTAGCGGACCGCCTGGCGGGTGAACTCGGGCAGCACGTGTTCCACCTCAAAACCCGGCGCGGTCGGGCCCTGGCGAGCCTCGCCGGCGTGGGGCGGGTGCATCGGGAACGAACGCGTGAGCGTGGGCGCCTTGGTCACGCGGTCGTTCTCGATGAAGGTATACGGCACCATATCGAGGGAAGCACTGATCCCGAAATAACGGTCAAAGCCGACGGTGGTCGGGCCGTTTTTGATCGGTGCGGTGTAGTCGACGCTGTTGACCTGGGCCGCCGTCTCGACGGAGAGCTCGCTGACGGTTTTCCCCGGCAGGCGGGCCCAGTCCATACCGAGGTGCCACTTGCCAATGGCCGCGGTGTGGTAGCCCTGCTTCTTGAGGAGCGAGGCGATGGTTTCACGGCCGGGCTCGATCAGGCGCGGCGACAAGCCGCCGAGGACGCCGTTCTGGAGGCGCGTGCGCCAATTGTAGCGGCCGGTGAGCAGGCCGTAGCGGGTCGGGGTGCAGACAGAGGACGGCGTGTGCGCATCCGTGAATCGCACGCCCTCGCGGGCGATGCGGTCCATGTGGGGTGTGACGATGCGGCCGGCCGGGTTATTGGCCTTCACGTCGCCGTAGCCGAGATCGTCGCAAAGGATCACGACCACGTTGGGGCGCTCGGCGGCGAACGCGGGAAAAGTGGCGGCGAAGCCTAGGAGCAGCCCGGCGAGGAATGGGGATTTCATGGGGTGAGCGGGAGAAGGTTTAGCGCAGGATGCGATCGAGGATTTCACCCGGACCGAAGCGCACCGCGTCGGTGCAGGGCAGGCCCGTCTCGCGCGCGGCGGCCTCGACCGAAGCGCGGGCCTCGGCGTCGTTCTGTTCCCAGGTGTTCAGCGCGATGCCGACGACCGGCACCGGTGCGAAGGCGCCCGCGGCAGCGGCGACCTGCTCGTAGAGGGCCACGACCTTTGAAAGCGGCGGGATCTCGATGTGGGGGAAGGACCGAAGGGTTTTCACTCCGGCTTTGGCGACAACAACCAGATGCGTCGGCTGCGAGCCGCGAATCAGCGGCAACGTCGCCGTGGAGGCCGGATTCAGCAGCGAACCCTGGCCTTCAACCCAGAGAACGTCCTGCCCTGGCGCGTGCCGCATCACCTCGGCCTCGACCGCCCCGCTGGCGTAGTCGACGCGCACGGCGTCCAGGCACACGCCGCTGCCGCTGATCATCATGCCGGCCTGGCCGGTGCCGACGAAGCACGAGCGCACGCCGCGTTCCCGTGCCGCGCGGTCGAATTCCAACGCGGCGGTCATTTTGCCGATCGCCATGTCGGTGCCGACGAACAGCACACGTTTGCAAGGGAGGTTGCGCGCGCCGCCGGTACCGCTCGCGAGGCCCGCGGGCTCGCGACGCATGTCCCAGATCGTGACGCCGGGGCGCAACGCAGCGGCGATCTCCGCGTCCTCGCCGAGGCGTGTGTGCAGGCCGCTCCAGATCGAGACGCCGCTCCGCACCGTCAGTCGCAGATCGTCCATCCAATCGGGTGGTACGCGTCCGCCGCTCGGAGCGAGCCCGATCGCGAGCGCGGTGGGTTTGAACGCCAACGCATCCGCCACCGACGCGACGATCGGGATGTCGCGCTTGAGCG
>JAURJO010000479.1 GCA_030832235.1 Verrucomicrobiota bacterium | reverse complement strand
TCCTTCGCGAGACCGTCGCTCAGGTCCATCATCGATCGCACGGCTTTCCGACGGGCGAGCCACTCGCCCTCGGCCAGGCGCGGGGTGAAGGCGTGGTGGTGGCCGGAAGCGCGGCTGTTGCCGAGCTCTCCCGTGACGTAGATCCAGTCGTCTTTCCGGGCTCCGGTGCGGGTGAGAACGCGGCGGCCCGTGGCGGTGCCGAGCAAGGTGAGGCTCGCGGCCAGCGCTCCCGGGGCCTCGGCGATGTCGCCGCCCACGACCGTGACCCCATGGCGGCGAGCGGCGGCGGCGAGTCCTCTATAGAAACGCTCCAGCCAGCGGACGCGCACGCGCGCATCGAGTGTGACGGCAAGCACCGCGGCGCGCGGCCTGCCGCCCATCGCGGCGATGTCGCTGAGGTTGCGTCTGAGCAGCTTGGCGCCGACGGCTTCCGGAGGGACGGTGTCGTCGAAGTGGCGCCCATGGATCACGGGATCGACCGTGACAAGGCCACGGCCGGACGCGGGCGGGAGCACGGCACAATCGTCGCCGATTCCGAACGGCGCGCGGGGCGACGTGTCGCCGAGCCAGCGCCGGATCGCGGCGATGAGCCGCACCTCGCCGAGGGCGGCGACGGAGTCCTGGCGGCGGCGGGTGAACGGGTGCACGCGAATCAGGGGTCGAGCCCGGAGAAGATGACCAGGATCGTGTTCAGATTGAAGCACGCGTGGGCGAAGATGACGGTGCCGATGCGGCCGGTGCGCTCGTAGGCGAGGGACAGCACCACCGCGAGGGCGAGCAGCGGCGCGAAACTCACGAGCCCCTGCAGCGTCGGCCAGTTCACGTGGAGCGCGGCGAAGACCGTCGCCGGCAGAAACAGCGCCACGGCGCGCGGCACGCGGCCGCGCAGCAGCCGGAAGAGACCGGCGCGGAAGACAAATTCCTCGGCGACGGGGGCGACCAGCACGGCGAGCGAGATCATACCGGCGAGCAGCCACGGTGAGCCGGCGTTGGCGAACCACGACACGAGGTCCTGCTTGTGCACGGGCAGACCGAGCAGCTTGAGCGACTGTTCCCAAAGGGAACCCGTGACGACGATGACGGGCAGCGAGATCAGAAAGGTGAGGAATCCGTCGCGCAGCACCGCTGGCGAGAGTGGACGGGGGACGAAAGCCCGATGCTCCACGCGGAGCCGGAAGAGCGCGGCGCCGGCGAGCATGCCCAGCTGCGCCCCCGCCCCGTTGACGATCATCGCCGCCTCGCTGCCGGCACCGAGTCGCGCCAGCCCGGAAACCTGCACCGCCAGCAGCGACCCAGTGAAGCTCGCGGTGAGCACCAGGAAAAGGAACATGAACACGTCGACCGT
The DNA here is from genome assembly GCA_030832235.1 of Verrucomicrobiota bacterium. Taxonomy (GTDB): domain Bacteria; phylum Verrucomicrobiota; class Verrucomicrobiia; order Opitutales; family Opitutaceae; genus ER46. The sequence continues at coordinate 29,781 of JAURJO010000479.1, read as the reverse complement.
CGGCCGGTCGGCGGGCGCCAGTGCCGGGTCCGGCGCATCGGCCCGCGCCGCCGGAGAGAGCACCTGCCGCCAAAGCAGCATGGCGCCGGCGCCAACGAGGGTCACCTCAAGGGCGCCCACAACGTAGGTGACGACGGCGGGCATGGTGCGCGGAACGTGGCGGGGTGAACCGCGCGACGCAACGCGGCAAAGCCCCGCGGCCGCGGTGTAGTTTCAGCGCGCGACGATGCGGCCGTCGGCGAACACCGCACGGCCGGCGACAAAGGTCATGCGCACGCGGCCCGTGAGTTCCTGGCCGTGCCAGGGCGAATTGGACGACTTGCTCTGCCCGGCGCGCGCGTCGTAGGTCCAGGTTTCGGCGGGGTCGAACAAACAGAGGTCCGCCTCGGCCCCGGGCGTGAGCGTGCCGCCAGGCAGGTTGAGGAGCTGCGCGGGGCGGCGCGTCATGAGGTCGATCACGAAAGGCAGCCGGAAGCGGTTGCGACGGACGAGCACCTCGAGGGAAACGGGCAGTGCGGTCTCGAGGCCGATGATGCCGTTGGGGGCAAAGTCGAACTCCTTGTCCTTCTCGTAGTCCGTGTGCGGAGCGTGGTCGGTGGCGATGATGTCGATCGTGCCGTCGCGGAGCCCGGCGATGATCGCGCGGCGGTCCTCCTCGGTGCGCAGCGGCGGGTTCATCTTGAAGTTCGTGTCGTACGTCACGAGCGCCTCGTCGGTCAGCGCGATGTGGTGCGGGGTGGCCTCGGCGGTGATACGGACACCACGGGCCTTGGCGCGGCGGATGATGTCCACCGAGTGCCGCGAGGAGATGTGCTGCAGGTGGATGTGCGCGCCGGTGTGTTCGGAGAGGATCGCGTTGCGCGCGACGATCAGGTCCTCGGCGGCGTTGGGCCAGCCGCGCAATCCGAGCCGCGTGGAGACCACGCCCTCGTTCATCACGGCGCCCTGCGTCATCGAGTGATCCTGGCAATGGTCCATCACCGGCAGTTCGAACATCCGCGCGTATTCGACCGCGCGGCGCATGAGATCGTTGGACTGCACACAGTCGCCATCGTCGGTGATGGCCACCACGCCGGCGCGGCGGAGCGAGCCGATCGGCGCGAGGGACTGGCCCTTCATGCCGACGGTGATGCAGCCCGTCGGGAGCACGCGCACAACCGCATCGCGCGTGATCACGTCCTTCATCAGCTGGATGGTGCCCGGGTTGTCGGCAACGGGCGACGTGTTGGGCATGCAGACAACCGTGGTGAAACCGCCGGCGGCCGCGGCGCGGGAACCGGTGGCGATCGTCTCCTTGTGCGTCTGGCCCGGTTCGCGGAAGTGCACATGGACGTCGATCAGGCCGGGGCAGGCGACGAGTCCCTTGGCGTCCACTTGACGCGCGCGGCGGCGTTCGGCGGTGGGTAGCGAGTCGACGAAGCGGCCGTCGCGCACGAAGACGTCGCCGACGGCGTCACGCCGGGAGGCGGGGTCGATCACGCGGGCATTCCGGATCCAGAGCGATGGCATGCGGGAGAAGGTGCGGTTCGGTTTCAGGCGGGCAATTGCTCGGGCCGGCCACCCGCGCAGAGGAAAAGTGCGGCCATGCGCACGGCGATGCCGTTGGTGACCTGCTCGAGGATCACGCTGCGTTCGCCGTCGGCGAGTTCGCTGTCGATCTCGACCCCGCGGTTGATCGGCCCCGGGTGCATGATGATGGCGCGCGGGTTGAGCCAGGAGGCGCGGGCCTTGTTGAGGCCGAACATGCTCGTGTATTCGCCGAGGGAGGGGAAGTGGCCGGCGGCCTGGCGCTCGTGCTGGATGCGCAGGAGCATCACGACCTCGGCATCGGCGAGGGCGCCGCGGAGGTCGTGGCTCACCTTGACGCCGAGCGCGGTGAAGGAGTCAGGCACCAACGTGGACGGGCCGACCAGCGTGACGGCGGCGCCGAGCTTGGTGAGCGCGTGGATGTTGGAGCGGGCGACGCGGCTGAAGAGGATGTCGCCGAGGATGACCACCTTGCGGCCGCGCAGGTCGCCGAGGTGCTCGATCATCGTGAAGGTGTCGAGGAGGCCCTGCGTGGGATGCTCGTGGGCGCCGTCGCCGGCGTTGATCACGGGGATGTCGAGGATGCGCGAAAGGTAGAGGGGGGATCCGGCGGCGGCGTGCCGGATGACGATCATGTCGGCCTGCAGCGCTTGGATGTTCTCGGCGGTGTCGCGGAGGGTCTCTCCCTTGGTGGTGCTGCTGCTGGCGGCGTCGAACGAGATGACGTCGGCGCCGAGCCGCTTGGCGGCCATGTCGAAGGCGAGCCGGGTGCGGGTGCTGGGCTCGAGGAAGAGGTTGACGATGGTGCGGCCGGCGAGGGCGGGCACGCGGGCGCCGCCGGGCTGGAGGGTGCGCTTGAAGGCGCGGGCGGTGGCGTGGATCTGCTCGATCTCGGCGCGGGAGAGCTCTTCGAGCGTGAGGAGGTGGCGGCGGTTCCAGGGCATCGGTGCGGCGGCGGCACGGACCGCGAAGGCGGAGCCCGGCCGCGGGGACGCGGTTCGGGGATTCCGGGAATGTGTCGGCGATCGGGCGGCCACCGGCGCTTTTTGTGCCGGCCGCCGCGTGAGGTGGGAAGAGTTTTCTAACCCGCGTTGTGAGGGCGCGCTCAAGGCACCTCGTAGACCTCGATCAGCGCTACGCCGGTCGTGTTGCTCACGCCCGTCAGCTGGGCCGTGTAGGATCCGGGCGCCAACGTGACCAAAAGCGCGGAGTCGCGGCTGGCGGTGGAGGACAAGGCGAACGCGCCGACGGAGCGGAACGTCGCCGCGAGTTCCTCGCCACCGCCCCAGTCGTCGTTCTCGGCGACCACGGAGGTGTCGCGGTAGACGGCGAGGGCGGGATTGGCGAGGGTGCCGGTCACGCCGAAAGGCGCGAGGCCGGGACCGACACCGCGGATCAGCACGCGGCGCGGCACGTTTCCGGAGATCGTGAAGCCGGCGATGAGGATACCCGCTCCGGTGCCCACCTGGGCGCGGGCGGAAACATTGACCAGCCGCGTACGGCCGGCGGGGTCGGTGTCGTAAAGTTCCGCGAGCGCGATGCCGGTCGCCGTGCCGGAGCCGGTGATCTGCATCGTGTACGGTCCCGGAGCGACGGAGCGCAGCAGCGCCGCGTCGGCGGAGGAGGCCGGCAGGCCGAACGCGCCGGCCGCCGCGAAAACCGGGGCCAGGCCGCCGGACGGAACGCCGGAAGCCGCCGCGCCCCAATTGTCGTTTTCGCCGACCACGGAGGCGCCCGAGAAAAGCTGGAGCGCGGGGTCGGAGAGCGCGCCGGTCACGCCGAAGCCGGCGAGGGTCGGTCCGATCGCGCGGAGCAGAACCGGTTTGGTCCCATCCCCGGTGACCGCGAAACCGACGGTGAGCGTCTGCACGCCCGTGCCCGCGGTCGTGCGGACCGAAAGGTTCACCAGGCGACCGACATTCAAAGGCTCGACCGTGACGGCGGCGGCCTGGGATTCCAGCGTGCCTTCGGGACCGGTGATGCGGACGACGTAGGATCCGGCGGTGGCCGCGGAGACCACCGGCACCGCGAAAGAGGCCGAGGTCGCGCCGGCGACGGCGTTTCCGTCCTTGAACCATTGATACGAGAGGGGCCCGCGGCCGCTGGCGGCGACGCCGAGGGTCAGGGGTTGCGTCAGGACCGCCGCCTGCGAACGGGGCTGGGTCGTGATCGCGAACGGCTCGTTCACCGCGCGACCCGTGCGGCGGGCATTGTGGCGGTACTGCGGCCAGGGACCGGTGGCTCCGGCGCCAATGTCGAACGCGTAGATGCCGTCGTCGTTGGAGCCGACGTACAACGCGGAGCCGCTGATGGCGGGGGAGGAGCGCACGATTCCCGCGGTCGACCAGGTGCGCTTCGGCGTGCCGTCGGGGTTCACGGCGTAGAGCAGCCCGTCGTAGCATCCGACGTAAACGACGCCGTTGGCGTCGACAGCCGGGGAGGAGGCGCGCACCTCCTTGGCGAGCGGAAACACCCAGCGGGCGACGCCGTCGGCGGTGCGCACGGCGTGGAGCTTCCCGTCGTAGCCCGCGAAATAAACCGTGGTCCCGTCGGGACTGAGCGCGGGGGAGGAGGAGGTGCCGACGCTTCCGCCGGTGTAGACCCAGCGTTCCGTGCCGGCCGCGGTCGCGGAGTAGAGTCGTCCCGAGGTGAGGGTGCCGTAGTAGAGGTTGCCGGCCCCGTCGATCGCGGCGGTGGTGTAGACCGCGTTGTCCGTCGGCAGCGACCACTTCACGGCGCCGTTCGCGGGGTTGATCGCGTAAAACCGATGACGCGTCGCGACGTCGTCGGACCCGAGGTAGATCGTGCCGTCGGGGCCCACCACGGCGGAGGCGTAGGAGGAGCCTGGAATGATCGTGGACCACTTCACGGCGGCGGAGTTTCCATTATCGGTGAAAGCGTACAGCCGCGACTGGGATGCGGTGGCCGCCTCGTGGTGGAGATAGAGGGTTCCGTCCTCAGCGATCGCCACGGCGTTGTTGGCGCTCCAGCCGGCGCCGACGACGATCTCCCACTTCTTCAAGCCGGTGCGGCTGTCGTATGCGAACAGCTTGGCGTCGTTACCCGCGGCGGTGGCGCCGGAGCCGAAGTAGAGCGTTCCATCAGGTGCCAGCGCGGCAGCCGAGGTGTCCTGCGCGGTGTCGAGCTTGATGGCCGGCCAGCGGCGTGAACCGTCCGCGTTGAACGCATGGAAGACGCCGTCGGTGCTTCCGACATAGACGGCGCCGTCGGGTCCGACGACGGGGGCGCACGTGACGCTGCTGCCCGCGAGGCCCTGCCAGAGCGAGTCGTTCAACGTAAGCGTGAACGGGGCATTGGTTGGAGGAATGCTTCCCGTGGCCTTGCCGTCCACTTGGATTTGGTAGGTGACGCCGGCCTGGGCCTCGATCGTGACCAGCGCGGTGCTTGATGGCGTGGTGCCGGCGGTCTGGGTGTCGGCGTTGTCGTTGGCACCGACAACGGTGAGGGCGTTCAGGGCTGAGCCGGTGTAGACGGCCAGGAGGGGATCAAAGCCGTCGCTGCGCAGGGCTACCTGGAAGCGGCCCGCGGCCGGCGCGGTCCAGCGGTACCAGAGCGATTTGCCGCCCGTGAAGCCGAGGATGCGCGGCTCGCCGGGCTCGAGTGTCGCCTGCGCGTTGGCGGACTCCACGATGGCGGTGCGGCCGGTGAGGACCTGCGCCGCGGCGAACTGGTCGTTGGCGGCGATCGCGCCGATGTCGAGCAACACGAGTCCCTGTCCGCCGTTCTTGCCGGCGACCACGATTTGGTAGGGTGTGCCGGCCTCGGCCGTGAACTCGAGGCGCGATGTGGTGAGTCCGCCGTCGTTGTCGTTCGCGACGACCGGCGTGAGCGCGTCGAGGGAGTTGCCGGAGAAAACACCCAGCAGCGTGTCGAAGCCGCTGCCCGCGGTGGAAATACGGACGACACCGGTGAGTGTGGGGGTCCATTCCCACCACAGGGAGGCGGAGCCGTTGAAACCGGCGATGGCGGGCTCCGATTCAACGGTGGCGCCGGTGCTCACGTTGCGCACCGAGAAGTTGTTGCCGGCGAGCCGGGAGCGCTGCGCGAAGTCGTCGTTGAACGGACGGTTGTCTGTCGAGCGCAGCGCGCGGTCGAGGTTGAGCCGGCCGCCCGTCTGCACCCGGCCGCGGAACGATGTGATCGGATCGACCGTGCTGAGGACGCGGTTGATGACCTGGCGGTAGGTGTCGCCCGGGAACTGCGCCTTCACGAGGGCCAGCGCGCCGGCGACGTGCGGCGCGGCCATCGAGGTGCCGGAGCGAAGGGCGTACGGCGTGGCGGTGGTGTACCACGTTGACCAGATGTCGGTGCCGGGCGCGAAGAGCTCCACGGAGCCCGCGCCGAAATTGGAGGAGATGGAGGCGTCGTCCCGCGCGGTGGAGTTGGCGACGGAGATCACGTTCTCCAGCCGGTAGCTCGCGGGGTAGTGCGCGAGGAGCTCCATGTTGGCGGCGTCGTTGCCGGCGGCGGCGACGAAGATGATGCCCGCGGCGCGCGCGCGGAGGATCGCCTCACGTTCGGCGGGGTCGAATTGCGTGACGGGCCCCGCCGCGGCGCCGTAGCTGCCGTTGATGATGTGCGCGCCGTGGCGGATCGCATAGTCGATGCACTCGATGCCGTCCGACGTGGCCCCGCGGCCCGCGCTGGTCCCGGTGCCGCCGCGCAGGAACTTGAGCGCCATGATGCGCACCTTCCAAGCGACGCCGGCGATGCCCGCGCCGTTGTTGCCCACCGCGCCGATGATGCCTGCAACGTGCGTACCGTGCCCAAGGTCGTCCATCGGGTTGCCGCCATTAGTGATGGCGTTGATGCCGAACACGTCGTCGACGTAACCGTTGCCGTCGTCGTCGCGTCCGTTGTCCGGGATCTCCCGCGGGTTGCTCCACATGTTGGCGGAGAGGTCCGCGTGGTCGTACTTCACTCCGGAATCAATCACGGCGACGACGATCTCGGAGGCGTCGGTGCGCACATCCCAGGCGCGTGTCGCTCCGATGTCGGCGCCGGTGATGCCGTTGTTGGAGCCGTCGTTGCGGAGCGGCCATTGGCGCGTGGTGAAATCGGGATCGTTGGGAGCGGTGGTGGCCGCACGGATCGTGTCCCGCTGCACAAACTCGTAGCGGCCGGTGGCCCGGAGGCGGGCCTCCGCCTGCACGGGGGTATCGCCCGGTGTCAGCTCGAGCAGTCGCATGCCGTCGAGACGGTCCCAGCGCCGGCGCACGCGCAGGCCTTCCCGGGCCTCGGCGGTTTCGGATGCGGCACGGTGGGCCGCCTTGGGTTTGGCGATGACGAAGCCGTCGCGGTAGCCCTGCGCGATCTCGCGTTCGGTGAACGGAAGGGTCTCGCCGAGCGGGGTGACGCCACGGACGAGGTTTGCGGACAGGAGCAGGAGGGCGAGGGCGGAGGTTCTCACGCGGCGGCGGTTCGGTGACACGGATAATGGACGGGCGGACGCAGCGGAACGACGGAGGTTAGCCGCCGGCCCGGACCTCGTGCAGCAAGGTGATCACACGTTGTTCCAGCAACGGCAGCGCGTCGGCGGGCGCGGCGGCGTCGATGTCGTGGATCGTCCAGTATTCCACGCGCTGCTCCCAAGCTGGGAATTGTTCCCGCATGAGCGGGCGGTGCTCCGCCTCCTTGAGCGCGATCACCCGGAGTGCGCGCTCTAGGTCGGCGCGGGAAAGGGATACGGGCGCCGGGCCGGTGTGGTGCAGCGGTATCCCGCGGGCGCCGAGGCCCTCCCGGGTGTGCGGGGATAGATCACCGGCGCCGGCGACCAAGTGGGTGGCCAGCCCACGCGAGAAGGCGCGGCAGGGCGCGTCGAGCCGCGCGGCGTGGAAGTTGAACACCGCCTCCGCAAAGCGGGACCGGTAGAAGTTTCCGGAGCAGACGAAAAGCACGTGGCGCATGCGGGCGGTGCGTGAGACGAAACCGTGATCGGGTGTCGGCGCAACCGCGCGCGAAGATCATGACGCGGCGGAGCCGCGACCGAGGGCGGAGGGTGAAACACCCAGGGAACAAAGGCTGGATCCAAGTTCAGGGAATCCGACCCAACGGCTCGAGCCACAGGTCGGATCAAGCTCCCGAATCACTCCGCGGGTGAGTAACCACGAATGGACACGCATTGACCCGGATAAATCCGGTTCGTTTGTAGCCGGGGTCCGGCGACCCCGGCGCATGCCGGAACCGTATCGTCCGACCTTTCCTCCGACTTGTCCTCCGAAGCCTCGGCGAAGGAGGAAGCCTTGGCGAAGTAGAAAGGCATTACTGAATCGCTCCGCGTTTTTGACCGCGGGTTTCACGGATGGCGCGGATAGGACGGGGCGGCGTTCGGCGTGCTCGGATGAAAAGAGGGATCCGTCGGATTTGAACAGTGAGGCCGGGAAGATCGTGAAGGCCGGCGATGGCGGCGCTTGATCGGTGGAATCTGTGTTATCTGTGGTCGAACGGATCGAGGATTTGGTCGCTCGATTCCCAAAGGGGAAGTCAGTCCGGCTCGGTGGTCGAACCCGCCGCGGACGTTGTTACGCAGGGGCTGCCGGCTGAAAGGGTTTCTGAATTCCCCCGCGTTTATACCGCGGATTTCACGAAAAGCGCGGATAGGACGGGGCGGCGGTCGGCGTGCCCGAATGAAAAGAGCGATCCGGCGGATTTGAACAGTGAGGCCGGGAAGATCGTGAAGGCCGGCGATGACCGCGCTTGATCCGTGGAATCCGGGTTATCCGCGGTGGAACCGCTGAAAGTCGCCGCGGGAAACCACGTTGGCCGGGCACGTTTGCGCGATCCCGGCGGTTTCGCGCAATGCCCCGCCGCCCCGGATTAGAACGTGCCCTTGAGACCGACGGTCCAGAGCGAACCGAAGTCCTCGCGCTGGCGGAACTGAGCGTGCGCGGGTGTGCTCGGGCCGTAGCGCTCCACGTCCTCGGTGGCGTCGAGCACGTTGCGCATCGAGCCGAAGATGCCGATGCGTCGGTGGAACATGTATTCGGCGCTGAGATCGACGTAGAGGCGCTTGCTGCGCCAGTCGAAGGAGCCGGGTTCCACACTGGCGCCGGTGAGCTGGCCGAGACGGGCGCGGCCGCGGTAGTTCCAGTTGGCGCGCAGGGTGTACTTCGGCCGGGAGTAGCTGAGGCCCCAATTGTAGGTGCGCGGGGTGAAGCCGGCGAAGTTCGCCGTGGACTCGCCGGTCGTGCGCAGCGCGGAGACGTTGGCGAATGCCTGCACGCCGCGCAGCCACGGCGCGAGTTGGCCGAGCGATTGCTTGTAGTCGAATTCCAGCCCCTCCATCCGCACGCGGGAGCGAAGGTTGTAATTGGTGGCGACCGGGTACTCGCCGTAGGTCTCGGGATCGAGGTCGTACAGCGCGAGGAACTCCTCTCCGGCCGTGGGGTAGGTCACGCTCGCGAAGAAGTTGCTGAAATCACGGCGGAACGCCTTCACGGAGAGCTGGCCGACGCCCTGGGTGTAGTATTCGAGGCGGAGCATCATCGAGTTGGCGGTCCAGGGCTTGATGCCGGCGTTGTTCACCGCGATTCGGTTGCTGCCGGTGTTGGGGGCGAGCTCGGTGTCGGGGAGCGTGAGGCCGCCCGCGTACTGGTCGAAACCGGGGCGGCCGATCGAGGTGTAGAGGGAACCGCGCAGGATGAGGTTTTCGCGGAGGTCGTAGCTCGCGTTGAGGTTCGGGAACCAGCGGAGGTATTCCTTATTCACCCGCTGGCGGCGGTCGAGGTAGGTGAGCCGCGACACGGCGAGGGCGTTGGAGATCGTGCCGGTGCCGGACGGGTTAGGGATCGTCGTCTGCTCGATGAGCGCGGGCAGCGGCGTCCGGTTGGCGCCGGTTCCGGTGTAGAGGATGTTGCCGGCGGCGTCGCGGCGTGGGATGACCTCGCCCTGGGCATCGCGCTGGTAATTACCTGTGGGATCGGTGAGCGCGCCCTGCGCGCGGATGTTCGTCTGCTCGCCGCGGATGCCGCCGACGATCTTGAGGCGGCGGAAGAACGCGGCGTCGAAACGGAAGTAGGCGGCGGAGATGATTTCCTCGGCGAACTTCGAGCGGCCGACGCCGTTCCGGTAGGTGGCGTTGTCGTCGATCGTGAAGTGGGCGGGGTTCGACTTGTAGTACTCCCACACCGTGAAGTTGCTCGGGTACTGGATCTGCGGGAAGCCCCACGGCCCCATGCGCTGCGAGAAGATCGGGTCGAGGGCGAAGCCGATGCCGTCGTCGCTGGTGGGCAGGCTGGCGTTGGTGCTGGCGACGCGATCGCGGCCGACGTGGTTGTACGTGGTGACCCCGCCGCGGATGTCGCGGATGGAGTTGCGCACGTGGAACCCTGTCTTGAGCGAGAGCGGGATGTCGCGGATCAGCAGGTCGCGCCGGATGTTGCCGAAGGCGCTCCGCTGGATGTCGAGCGACTCCCACCAATCGCTGGTGGCCGAGGTGAGAGCGTACGTGTTGAGGGAGTACGGATCGACGGGCGCGCCGGTGGTGCCGTCGGTGACGGTGATGACGCGCGGGCGCAGGTAAAAGATGTCGGCGAAAGCGACCGTGACGTTGGATCGCTGGGTGGAGACGCCGTTGAAGAATCCCTTGTCGATGTCGCGGTAGTGGTTGCTCGCCTGCGAGTGCCCGAGGCCGGCGTCGATCTTCCAGACGCGGCCCTCGTGGAACCACCGCAGCGACGGCATGTAGGTCGTGCCGGCCTTCTGCCGCGCGCCGTTGCCGATGGTGATGGTGCCGAAGCCGGCGGCGCCGTTGGTGAGCGTGGGGCTGAAGTCGCCCGGGTAGACGCGGTTGGTGTTAAACCCGAGGGAGCGGTTGTTGAAGTAGGCGTCGAAGAACGCGTACTGGAAAGAGAAGGCGAGCCGGCTGTTGGAGGTGAGCTTGTAGTCGAGGGTGGCGCCTGCGGACGAACGCGTGGTGACCTTGGTGCCGTCGCGGACGGAGAAATTGGAGAGGTACGGCTGGTCGGGCGTGGTGGCCGGATACCCATTCGTGGCGTTGGCGGCGACGGTGGTGGCGTTGCCGGCGCCGCGCCAGGTGTTCGCCATGTAGTCCTGCGGCGTGTACTGCGACGTGTAGCCTCCGGAGAGGGTGAAGCCAAAGCGCTTGTTCACGGGCACGACCCAGGAGAAGTCCCAGCCGGGATGGATCTTGTGGGTGGCGTCGCGGATCGGCCCGGGAGTCTTGCGCAGGCTTTTCTCAGCGTCGCGGAACAGGAAGTAAGCGTTGCCGCTGAACTGCGGCCGCGCGCGCTCGAACGCTCCGCGGGGCACCATGTTGACGCCGCCCGCGAGCGCCGATCCGGGCGACTCCGGGGTGGGGGAATGGTACACTTCGATGCGCGCGATGTTGTTGATCGAGACCTGCTCGAGTTCGACGGTGCGACCGGTTCCCGAGGACGCGGCGCTCGCGAGGTCGAAGCCGCCGATGCTCACGGGCACGTTGCCGGAGGGCACGCCGCCCATGGAGATGGTGCGGGCGTCGCCGCCGACGAAGTCGATCGACATGCCGGGCAGGAATTTCAGGAACTCGCCGACGTTGCCCTCGGCCACGTGGCCGAACTCGTCGGCGGCGACGACATTGACCATGTTGGCGGCGAAACGCTGCTCGTTGATCGCGATAGCGGCGCCATCCATCTCGCGCGAGTTGGCGACTACAAACTGGTCGAGTTTGATCACGGAGCCCTCCTTCGCGGCCAGGTCCGGCTTCACGCCTGAGTCGAGGAGGTTGAAATCCTGCTGGACCGTCCCGCCGGCTGTCACGACCACCGAGCGTGTCTGCGTGACCAGGCCGGTGTAAAACGCCCGCACTTGCGCGGCGCCGGCCGGAACGTTGTTCAGGCGGTAGACACCGGTGGCGTCGGTGAACGTCTCAAGCCGCGTGCCTTCGATGGTGACGCGGGCCTTCTCGAGGTACTCGCCGTTGCGGGTGTTGAGCACTCGGCCCTCGATGGCGCCCGCGGCGGGCTGGGCCTGGAGTTGGGGGAAAAGGGCGAGAAGCGAAAGGCAGAGCAGCGGGAGGCTGACCGTGAAACGACGGGTCATGACGAGGTGGTGAAGGTGGGGTGGGAGGTGGGTCGCGCCACGAATCAAATTCCGTGGCGGCGCGACGGCGGACGGTTTCAGCCGATCGCGCGGTTGGCAAGACGGGCAATGGTGGGAGTGAGCCGGTCGGGAACCTCGCTCCGGTTGGCCGCGGGGGCGTGGCGCGCAGCTTGCGAAACGGTCCGCGGCTTTTACGGTTCGCGTCCATGAAACTCCTCACTGCTCTCCTCCTCTCCCTCGGTCTCGCCGGCGCGGTTTTCGCCAAGTCGTCGAAGGTTCCGGACATCTCCCACGCTGACCTGCAGAAGGCCATCGCCGCGAAGTCGGTCACGCTGCTCGACGCGAACGGCACCGAGTCGTTCAAGGAAGGCCGTATTCCCGGTGCGATCGACTATGATGCCGCGAAGGCCAAGCTCGCTTCGGTGCTACCCAAGGACAAGGGCGCCCTGATCGTCGCCTACTGCGGCAACGAGTATTGCAGCGCCTACCTCTCGGCCGCGATGGCTGCCGTCGATCTCGGGTATACCAACGTGAAGCACTACTCCCGAGGGATCGACGGCTGGAAAAAGTCCGGCGCCAAGATGGAGAAGAGCTGAGCAATCGGCGGTTTTAAAACAAAAGGCCCCGCACGCGGTATCGTGCGGGGCCTTTGCTTTTCCGGCCAAGTGCCGGTGTTTCGGTCAGAAGCGGGTGTGGAGCGAGAGGACGATGTTGCGCGGGTCGCCGAAGGCGGCGAAGCCGCTCTCCCGGTATTCGCGGTCGCCGACGTTCTTTACGTTCAGCTGCACGTGCGCGTCCTTGCCCGCCAGCTTGAAGCGGTACTGCACCAGCAAATCCACAGTGGTGTAGGCGGGCATCGTTGCGGTGACGTTTGGATCGGCGGCGAAGCGCGCCGAGGAACTGTCGCGAAGTCCGCCACCCACCGACCAACCCGCGAGAGGGCCGTTACGGAAGGCATACTTGGTCCAGAGCTGAAGGACGTCCTTCGGCACCGCGGCCAGCGGCAGCCCCACGCGGGCCGGGACCGTCGAGGCGACCGTCTCCGCCTTGGTCATGTGCGAGTACCCCACCAGGATCTGCCAGTTGGGGAGGGGATTGTAGGACATGTCGACCTCGACGCCCTGCGACTCCTCGGCGTCACCGTAGATGAACCACGGTTGCCGGGCGCTCGCGACTTCGCGCGCGCTGTCGCGGGAAGCTATGTTCTCGCGTTTGACGCCGTAGAACGAGACCGAGCCGGCTAGACGCCCCTCGAGCAGGGCGGTCTTCAGGCCGATGTCGTATCCCTGGCCCGACACCGGGGAAAGACCACGGCCGTCCGCGTCGGCGCCGAGCTGCGGTTCCAACGACTCGGAGAACATGGCGAACGCGGAAAGTTGCGGGGTGAGTTTCACCAGCGCGCCGTAAAGAGGGGTGGTCTTGCGCGTGGTCGGGGTGGCGATCTCGGGGTTGGTCACCGTGCGTTCATAGTAACTGACGCGCGAATATTCGCTGCGGCGGGCGCCGACGATGGTGCGCACCCGGCCGTCGAAGAGCTCCGATTGCAGCCCGAGGTAGTAACCCAACTGCTTTTCCGCGCGACGACGGAAGATGTTCCAGGTCTCGGCGCTCGCGGCCCGTTCGGAAGGCGCGTTGCGCAGGGCCTGCGTGCGGGGATTCCAGACCGCGAAGGCGCCGTAGCGGCCGTCCTGGAACCGGCTGGCGGTGTCGAACCAACCCGGGGTGTCCTGATTGACGCGCTGCGATTCCTGGCCGAGCGAGAGCGTGTGCTGGGAAGGTCCGAGCGTGAAGCGGTAGGTGAGCTTGTTGTCGAAATTGTAGGAGTCGCGGTAATTCGCGAAATTGCCGAAGCGGAAGCGCACGGTGCCGTCGGCGAAAGGCTCCTGATCGCCGCCGATCGACCGCAGGACCTCGAAATCGTCGATCGCGAAGTTCCACTGCAGCTGGTAGACGAGGTTGGAGCCGAGTTTCTGCGTGTAATCGAGATCGACCGTGTAGGACTGATAGAAGGAGTAGGTCTCCTTGCCCATGGTGACCTGGCGGCCATATGGGTCGCCGGCCGGGAAAACCGGGGCGAAGGTGTCGAAGGTCGGCGCGCTCGCCAGTCCGTTTGCGTTCAGCCAGGCGCGCGGGGCCAGACCGCTGGTGATGGCGGCGGCGTTCCCAAGGTAACGCGAATTGCTGCGGAGCACGGCCGCCGATTCGCGGTCTTGGTTCACACGGCGCACCGTCTCGAGGTCGAGCGTCACGATGCCGTCCTTGAAAACCTTCCAGGCGGCGGTGCCTCCGAGGTAGTGTTCCTTCTTGAAGTCGTCGTTGCGCCAGCCGCCCGCGTCGATCCCACCCGCGCCGAACCGGGCCGCGAAGTTGTCGCCGCCGAGGTTGTAGCCGATCTCGGCTTTCTTGAAGTCCCAGCTGCCGAAGCTCACGCTCGCATCACCGCCGGTCTTTTTGAAATCCGGTTTGCGGGTGATGTAGTTCACCACGCCGCCGGGGCGGACGAGCCCGAAGAAAATCGAGGAGGAGCCCTTGATGACCTCGATGCGGTCCATGCCCCAGGTTGAGTACAGCTGCCGGCGGTACTGGCCGTTGCGGTAGGCCTGCAGGCCGTTGAAGCCGCGGATGATCATCTGCGACTCGTAGTTCGGACTCGTGATGACTCCCGGCACCAGACGAAGCACCTCGCTTTGTAGGTTCGCGCCGTAGTCGGAGACGAACTCGTTCGTAAGCACATTGATCGTCACCGGCACATCCAGGATGTTGGCCCCGAAACCGGTCGCGGTGATGGCGCTCTGGGCGCGGTAACCTGAGGCCCGATCGGCCGACACGTTGAACTCCGAAAGCTGGATCGCGTCGCCTCCGGGTTTGGAGCCGGCCTGAGCTTGGCTCAGACTGGTGGTTGCGGTTAGCAGGGCTAGCAGCAGGCCGGCCCGGTGGGGTGCATTTTTTGGCATGGGGTTGGTATGGGTTGATGCGTTCGCGGCAGGTTCAGCGAACCTCCGCTACCGACACCCCAAGGCGTAGGTAAGCACGTGCGTCGGGAGCGACCAAAAACTTGGCTGCCTAGTCGCCGATGCCTACCCGGGGTTTGGCGACCCCTTACTTCTCCGCCTGATTGGTGGTGGTCGGCGCCGCCGAGGGACCCGATCCGCCGACGGGCGTCGATGAGCCGCCGGATGAAGAGGCCGAAGATGAGGAGTAGGATGCTCCAGAGGAGTAGCTCGCGGACGAAGACGAGGAACCCGAAGAATAGGACGAACCCGAGGACGCGGCGTTGTAGGATCCGGAGTTGTTCGAGTGGGAGTAGCTGGAGCCGCTTCCGGATGAAGAACGGGAATGGTCGTCGGACCGCGAACGGGCGCCGTCATCACGGTAGCGGCCCCCACGTGAATCGTCCGTGCTGCTTTGCGCGTAAGTCCGCTCGCGATCACCCGTGGTACGCGAGCGATAGGAACTGTTTTCGGTGCCGGAAGCGGGGGAGGTTGCGGCGCCGGAGGCGCGATCTCCGGTGTAACGCGGGTTATCGTGGCGGTTGTAAGGGGTTCCGTCCGCGAGCCAGTAGCGGTTCGTCCGCCGCACGTCATCCGCGAAGACAAGCTCGCGCGGGTCGGAGGTCGGATACGTGCGGGGTGTGGACGCTGCCGCGCGCGGCGGCTCGGAGGCTGCGAGCAACGGAGGGCGCGGATCCTCCGCCGGGGGTACGGTACGACGCGGGCGTAGGGGGTCTTCCGGCGGTCGCGGATGACGGTGATGATGATGCGCGAGGTCGTCGGGTGGGCGGGAACCGGGGGGGTGTTTCGGACGCCGCGGATTCAGGGTCGGCGTCGCGTACGTGTAACCGTCGAAGTAGGTGTTGCCGTAGCCGTAGTACGGATCCCACCCGAAGCCGTAGTAATAGCCGTTCCACCCGTACCCGCTCCAGCCGAACGGATAGGGGAACGGATTGTAGCTCGCGACCAAGGGCGCCGGCGGCGACAGCACGTCGCGTTGATCGTTCACGCGCACGCCCACGATGATCGCTCGGCCGCGATTCTCCGGATCCTCAGGGTCGGGGATGAAGTCGATCCGCAGGATCCGGTCGGCCATGCCGACGTCGGTGACTAGGACCATGCCGTTGGCTGCCAGCGCCCGGGCGAAGGTCGACTGGATCGCCGCCCATTGGGAAGGAGAGGGGTGCAATCCGTCCCGCACGGTGACGGCCAAGGCGTAGGCGACCGGGCGGTTGCGCAAGGACGCGGCCGACTGCGGCGCATGCTGGCACCCTGCCAATGCCACCGCGATCAGGGCGAGTCCCAAGCGGAAGTATGATGGAAGATGAATGTGAGGGTGTGCCGGCGACCGCGAGCTACCTTGAGGCAAGACGCGCCGCCCGCCGTTTGGTTGTGCGGTCAGGCAGTGTCCAGGTTTCCTAGCGTAGGTCCATCGCAACCGAAGGGGAGTTGAGTTGGAACATGGAGTACAACGAGGCCCAATCCGATTTCACAAAGTCCGATCCACATTCCCCGGCCTCAGGCCGCATCGCGTTCCCAACTCACTCCGCCGGTGAGCCTCCAAGGATGAACACGGATCAGCGGGGCTTGGTTTAGCCGCGACTGCCCGCCCACGCCGAGCCCACGGCGGGCGAGTCCGCCGCGGAGCCCGTGGAGGGCCTGACGGCTGAAGGCGTTATCGAATCGCTCCGCGTTTTTGGCCGCGGATTTCACGGATCGCGCGGATAAACGCCGCGGGGTCTCATCTCGGAAACACGGAGGCACGGAGCAGGGGGACCACGAAACACACCAAACGCGCGAAACTGTCGTGAGGGAGCGACGTCGAAGTGCGTCGCTTAGCTGCCCTGATTCCCAGCTTTCCAGATTCGCTCCGTTTCTGGCGCCTCGGCGTTCCCGCGGCTGCGATGTCCGGCCCGGTCAGAACGACAGGCTATTGGTCCAGACGTACATCCGCGGTTGCCCGTAGAAGGTGACGGCGAGGTTGGCTGGCACCGTGAAACCGGAACCGTTGTTGGGCAGCGTGCCGAGGGTGTAGTGATTGAACAGGTTTTCCACGTTCACCTGGGTCGCGAACTCGAAGCGCTTCCCGATCCGCCGGCGGTAGGAGGTGATGAGATTCACCTGCCAAGTGTTCGGGGACGAGAACAGTTCACGTCCGCCGCCCGGGGTGTTGTAGTAGAAGGTGCGGTTGCGGAGTCCGAGCGCGAGCGTGCCGCCGATGCCGAAGCCCTTCAGCGGGGAGTCGCCGGTGAAGGAATAGTTGTTGGTGAACACGAACCGGTACTGCGCGTACCCCACGGTGTACTCGCCCTTCTTCGCCACGACCGTCTCACCCTTGCTGCCGTTGGGATCGGACCAGAAATACGGGATCGCCGAGAGCGGTAGGCCGGTCACGCCGGTGAGCGCGGTGCCGTTCGGGCCCACGAAGTACTGCAGCACGCGACGGACGTTCGAGGTCTGGAGCCGTCCGTTGTCGTCGGCGGGCTGTGCCCAGTACGGCCCGGTCTTGTCGTTCATCATCGCCACGGTCAGTGGTTCCCAGGTGCCCTGGCCCTGGAGGGTCGCCGGATCGGTCTGACGGTTGAGGGTCGCGACGTTGGCGGTGATGACCGACGGGGTCGTCGGCACGAGGAAGGGCGCGCCGTTCTGGTAGGTGACCGCGCCGTTCTTCACGAAGAACTGGTCGTTCCACAGCATCGGGTAGCGCTTGTCGGTGAGGTTGCGGCCGTCGGCGGATGTCGCCGCGAGGCGGATACGCCAATTGGGCAGCGGGCTGGCGGTGAGGATCACCTCGAGGCCGCGGGTCGTGCGGTCGAGGTTCACCCATTGGTTCTTCGCGCCGGCGGGGCCGTTGTGGGCGCCGTTGAGGCCGGTGGGGTTCACGAGGTCGCGCACGCCGGTGCCGGCGTTGATCATCTCGTCCTTGGAATCCGTGGTGAAAGCCTGGATGGAGCCCGAGAGGCGGCCGTCGCGCGTGGTGAACTTCAAGCCGGCCTCCTGCCCGACGCCGGTGGATGGCCGCGGAGCGTTGCCGAGCGGGTCGTTCGCGTTGACGAGGGCGGTGTTGTACGTGCTGGAGACGCTGTAGTACGGCCGCAGCCACTCCGTGAGGCGGAAGTTGGCGCCGAGGTTGTAGCTGCGGTTGGACTTGGTGCTTTCCGCCCAGGGTTCCGCGACGGTGGCGGTGATGTTCGGAGTGCGCTTGAAGTTCTCGTTGGTGCGGAGGCCCGCGAGCGTGCCGAGGCGGTCGCCGAACCAACTGGTGTAATTCGAGGCGTAGAATCCGGCGGTGCGGTTTTCCCAATGATGCCCGTCGTTGTTCTGGCCGCTGACACCGGACAGGCCCGCTAGCTGCGCGAGGCCGAGAGGGTTATTGGGGCGCACCCAGGACGGGTCGCGCGGGTTGTTGGCCATGCGCACGTAATTCTGGCCCGCGAAGGTGACACGCGGTGAAACCCAGCCCGGTTGGACGAGCGGCTTTTTCTGCGGGCCGTCGGCCACCGACCACCAGATGCGCGGCATCGGAGTGCGGCCGAGGTTGGTTGGGATGGCGGGGTTGTAGACGACGTTGAAGTTCTGGTCGGCCAGGAAGTACGAGTAGTCGGTCGGTCCGGAGTCGGCCCACTCGATGTCGTAGCCGAGCAGGGTCTGGGTCTGCAGCTTACCACGCAGGAACTCGTGCTGCAGCATGGCGGCGCCGCGGACGGCCCAGCGGCGTGTCGGCTGCTCGGTGTCGGCGAGGGTGGCGCCGTTGGCCCAGTCGTTGAGCGGATTGCCGTTCAGCAGCGGGGCGCTCAGGTTCGCGATGCCGCCGTTGGCGCGGTCCGAGAGGTAATCGTTGAAGAGGACGTTGAACTGCGTCGACAGCCAGCGGCTCCAGACGGTCTCGGCGCTGGCGGTGTAGATGCGGTTGGTGACGTACTCGGAGGCGGTCCAACCGGCCCAGGAGTTGAGGTTATCCCACGTGAGCTTCCCGTTCGCGATGGCGCCCCGGGGCCAGGGTTGGCCGGTGGCGGGATTGATCTCACCGGTGAGGTTGTTCCGCAGCATGTAGGCGAGGCCGAAGTTGTGGCGGGGGTCGGTCGCGGTGTTGGTGAACGCGATGTTCTCCTGGTTGGTATTGATGATCCGCTCGTTGATCGTCTGCTGACCCTGGAGACGGATGACGGTGCGGATCTGCGGCAACTGCAGAGCGAGCTGACCGTAATAGCCTTTGGTCTGGTAGCCGATGAAGACGCGGCGGTAACGCTGGGCGTCGTCGAGGAGGGAAAAACGCAGCGCGAGACGGTCGCCGCCGACGTTGTAGTCGAACTGTCCCTGCTTGGAGCCGTACTGGTCGACGCGCCACGAGGCGCGGCCCTCGTTGCGGCCGAACTTGGCGCGTTTGGAGACGGTGTTGACGGTGCCGCCGGCGCCGCCGGCGCCGTAGAGCAAGCCCTGTGGTCCGCGCACGACGTCCGCGCGTTCGACGTCGAACGTCGACGAGATACCCGTCGCGGTGGTGCCGAAGTTGTTCGCCGGTCCGGTCGCGGAGAAACCGTCGCGGTGCACGGCGCCGCCGCCGGTCCCGCGGATGCCGATGGTCTGGTTGCCGACCCGGTCGCCGGGTTGCTGGGAAAGGGCGTCGGAGTCGGGGTTCGACATCACCGTGCCGGCGCCGGCCCCGTAGCCGTTGAGCATCTCCTCGATGGAGGTCGCGCTGATGTCGCGCATGAAATCCTCCGTGAAGATGTCGGCCGAGACCGGCGTGCGGTTCAGCGCGGTGTTGAATTGCGTGAGCGAGTTGGAGTTGAGGGCGCCGTAGCTGTTGTCGGCCTCGGCCTTCACCTCGAACGGGTTCAGCGTGACGGCCGGCCCCTTGGCCGCGGCCTCGGCGGCAGGGCGCGGCGGAACGACTTGGGCGGACGCGGTGGCGGACAGGATGACGGCGGTGAGCCGCGCGGAGGTGTGGCGCATGGAACGAAGGGGTAGGGTTTGCCCGCGGCGCCGCGGGCAGAAAGTCGGTAAAGCTGCTGGCCGACGCGGACGGCTCAAGTCCGTTTCCGCGTCGAGACCCGGCCGCGCGGGTCAGGGCGTCTTCGCCGCGCCCTCGACCCAGGCGAGGTCGAAGCGCGCGAGGCGGATGTCGTTGCCGGCCTCGTAGAGGCAGAGCACGCGTCCGTCCGGCAAGACCGCGAGGTCGGAGTAGGCCGAGGGCCCGGCGTCGAGGGTGCGGTTGACGGGCCACGTCTTGCCGTCGTCGCGGCTGAGCTTGATCGAGAGGTTCTCGCGGGCGCTCTTGCCGCCGGGCGAGGGGGGCAACGTGTGCGGATTGGAGAAGAGCAACGTTCCGGAACGCGATGGGTGGGACGTGATGCTTGCCATGCAGCGCGGCTCCCAAAGTTGCTCATGAAAGACGGGCTTTTCCCAACGGGTGGCGCCGTCCGGACCCATCGTGACAATCTTGCGGTTGGCCTTGGACAGGCTGCGGGTGACCAGCATCACGCGGCCGTCGGAAAGTTCCGTGAGCATGGTCTCGTTGGGGCTGCTGTAGTCGCCGGCGTTGGGGACGGCGATGTCGCCGGCGCGCCAGGTCTTGCCGTGGTCGTCGCTGTAGATCGTGCCGGCCCCCGAGGGGCCGTGGTCGCCGACGCCGCCGTAGGCCAGCCAGATGGGCACGACGAGGCGGCCGCTCTTGAGCTGGATGCCGTGCCCCGGACCGGTCGCGATGACCTTCCAGTCGTAGTGTCGGCGGAACGGCTCAAAGCTGGCGGTGATCTCCACGGGCTCGGACCACGTGACGCCGTCATCGGTGCTGCGCATCGCGAAGGCGCGCGCGTAGTTCACGCAGTAGACGAACTCGATCGCGCCGGTGACGCGGTCGACGATGGCGACGGGGTTGTTGACGGTCTGTTCGCGCTCGCCGCCCTGCTTCTTGCGCGGGTTGCCCTCGAGGCGGGTGCCCCGGTGGGCGATCCGGCGCGGCGCGTCCCACGTCCGGCCGCCATCGGTGGAGCGACGGAGGTGCACCTCGATCTCACCCCAGTCGGAGCTGTTGTTGATCCGCGCCTCGCAGTACGCGAGCACGGTGCCCTTGGTCGTCACGATGACGCCCGGGATGCGGTGGCGCGTGACGCCGTTGGAGTTGGCGGGGAAAACGTCGAAGAATTCCGGCGCGGGCGCGGCTCGGAGCGCGACGGCCGACGTGGCGGCGAGGATCACGAAGAGAAGAGCGAGGAGTCGGTTCATGGGGTAAGCGGGATTGGTAAATGAGATCGGAGTCGGGGCGGACTCCGGTGTCTCAGACTGAGCGCGCTTCCGTGATCAATTCGTCGACGCCTGCCAACTGGTAACGGGCGCAAACCGCTCGCACTTCATCCAGATGAAGCTCGGGGTTTCGGATGAGGAGCTCGACGATGTCCGCCTTCGATTTGTATCCGCCGGCATACAGCTTGAGCGCGATCAGATGCGGTAGGGGAACGACGCGGAGCGGGCTGCCTTCCTCCACGGGAAGGTTTGAGAGTCGCAAGGCGTCCTCAATCACGGCCGGGAAGCGGTTGGCGTAACTGATGATCTGGATCAGCCCGAACGATCCTCGCACATCGATCACCCCGCCCAGCGGGTCGGATTGGTCGGGCTCGCGCAGTTCCGCCTGCAGTCCGGATTCCCGAAGGCTCACGAGAATCCTGCGAAGGGTGCCGATTTCGGCGTTCACCCCGAGGTCGAGGTCATTGGTCATCCGCACGTAATGGTGCGCAGCGAGCGCAACGGCGCCGATCACCACGGCGTCCACCCGATGGCGCCGCAGCAGCGCGAGGACTTCCTCGGATTTTCGCAGCAGCTCGTTCGCGCCGTTCATTCCGCTTTCCCGGGCCGGGCGGGTTTGATCCAGGAAAAGCGTTCTCCCATGCCGAGGGCCTCGGAGATACGTTCCTTCACGGACATCCGATGGAGTCGCTCGATCTCCTGCTCGCGCGACTTCGCGGCGCATGCACTCCGGCGGGGTCCGCCGGGCGGCTTTCCGGCGGGAGCTTGGGATTCGGAGTTCATGAATGAGCCGGGAGGAAAGATTCTTTCGGTGCCGGTGCGCCTCAAGGAGAATGTCGTCGCCCGTTCCGGTCCTCCGACCGATCAGGGCCGCGCCACGCGGAACTTTCCGAACTGGATGTGAGTGCGGCTGCGATCCTTGGTGCCGCTGTCCCAGACCGCGCGGAAATCGCCCGGGGCGACCTCGATGAGCGTGGGGTAGGAGTTCTTGATGCCGGCGTCGTAAAAGGTCTTTTCCGCACCCCAGCCGCCGCCGGCGGGCTTCAGTTTGTAGCGCAGCGCCATACGGCTGCCGGGCGCGGGCGAGGCGGGGCCGTCGTTGTAGATGTACACGTGCGTGCCGAACGCCGTCCGCCCGAAGAAGGCCTTCGATTTCGCGTTCCAGAGATCCGGCTCCTGCTGTGCGGGGCTCCAGGTGCGGCCGCCATCGCGGCTGACGGTCGAGAACGCGCGCGGGGGATCGGTCATCTTTCGCTCGTCCTCGTAGTCCGCGGTGCGCATCACCATCTTCAATTCGCCCGGGGCATCTCCGGGGGCGATGTTGCCCTCGTGCAGAAAGACCTTCGGGCCGGTGACCGGCTGCGGGACATACGCGGCGAGGCTCCACTCCATCAGCGTCGTGCTGCTCAGGACGAAGTGGTCGCGCGAGCCGAGCGGGTCGTTGCGCCGCGTGTTGCGGTGCATCGGGAACAGGTAGCGCGGCACGCCGTTATCCATGACGCGATACGGACCGGCGACGCAGATGAGCGGGCCGGTGTACGCCATCGCGAGCTCGACGGGGTTCCAGGATCGGCCGCCATCCGCGCTGTACGCGCCGACCAGCTGCGAATCCTCACTGTGCCGGTAATTCATCGGGCAACGCATCGCGAAGGCCCACATCACCTCCTGCTCCGGTGCCTTGTAGAGGATGGCGTTGGCATAGGCGAAGCGCAGGGTGCCCTGACGCTCCTGGTGGTTGAAGATGGGTACCGGATCGCCCCACGTGTCGCCGTCGTCGGTCGAGACGCTGGCCATGATGTCGCCCATGTCGGTCTTGCCCGGGATTTTAACGCCGAACGCCGCGACGAGGTGACGCCCCTTCCATTGCGCGAGATAAGGCTCCCAAAGCTCCGAGGAGCCGGGGTGCTTGTCCATGTGGCGCACGACGCGGACGGCGGAGACGTCGCCCTGGTGGTCGGCGGCGCGGACGAAGGTTGGGAGAGCTACGAGGAGCAAAGCGAGCGCAGCGGACGGACGGCGGGTTTGCATATAGGGTTTGGGGCGTGAGCTCCTCGCGGCGGGGGAGTCCAAGCGAGGAAGGCGGAGTCGAGAAAAGGCGGCCGCGGCGGCCGCGACAAGCCGGCCGTTCGGTACTGCGCGTTATTCTCCGGCAGCCCGTTTTCACGGTCGTACCGTTTCGGCTCAGCTGGTTTCGTTGCGCGACCAGCGTCGACCATCTGCGCGCTGGCCGGCGCGCCAATCCGGCATTGCCACGCAATCACCAGCGCGAGCACGGTTTCCGACCCCGACCCCATGAACCCAACCGAGCGCGACCCGGCGGGTTTCCGGCGCGTGCTGTACTCCAGCATGCTCGGCACCGCCATCGAGTGGTACGATTTCTTCCTCTACGGCACGGCCGCCGCGCTGGTCTTCAACCAGCTTTTCTTCCCGCAGCTCGACCCCGTCACCGGCACGCTCGCGTCGTTCGCCAGCTACGCGGTGGGGTTTTTCGCGCGGCCGCTGGGTGGCATCATCTTTGGGCATTTCGGGGACCGGCTGGGTCGCAAGTCGACGTTGGTCGCCACGCTTGTGATGATGGGCGCGGCGACGTGCCTCGTTGGGTTGCTGCCGACCTACGCGCAGATCGGCCTCTGGGCTCCGGCGCTGCTCGTGCTGTTGCGGGTCGTGCAGGGCATCGCGGTCGGCGGCGAGTGGGGCGGGGCGGTGCTGCTCGTGGCGGAACACGCCGAGCCCGGGCGGCGCGGATTTCACGTGAGCCTCGTGCAGGCGGGCGTCGGCGTGGGTCTGCTTCTGGCCAACGGCGTCTTCACCCTGTGCAGCAAACTCGACGAGACTGCATTCATGGCGTGGGGCTGGCGGGTGCCGTTCCTCCTCGGTTCATTGCTGACGTTGCTCGGCCTCTTCATCCGCCTCCGCGTGCTGGAGAGCCCGCTGTTCGCGGCGTGAAGGACGAGCGGAAGGTCCCGCGCGTGCCGCTGCTCGAGGTCTGGCGCACGCAGCGCCGCGAGGTGTTTCTCGCGATGGGCGCGCGTCTCGCCGAGAACGGATTTTTCTACATCCTCACCGTCTGGGTGCTGAGCTACGCGACGACCAAGCTCGGTGTAGCTCGGGGCACCATGCTGAACGCGGTGCTGATCGGCTCCGCGCTGCAGCTCGTCGTCGTGCCGTGGTTCGGGGCGCTCTCCGACCGGGTGGGCCGGCGTCCGGTCTACCTTGGCGGCACCGTATTCCTGCTCGTCTTCGCCTTTGTGCTGTTCCCGCTGCTCGGCACGCGGGATCCTTTCTGGGTGTCCGTTGCGATCATCGCGGGGCTGCTGGGCCACGCGGCGCTCTACGGTCCGCAGGCCGCCTTGTTCGCGGAGTTGTTCGGCACCCGCACACGCTACACGGGTGCCTCCCTCGGGTATCAACTCGCCGCGCCGTTCGCCGGCGGACTCGCTCCGCTCGTCGCCGCTTCCCTGCTCGGCTGGTCGGGTGGCGCGCCGTGGCCCGTCGCCCTCTACCTGGCCGTCCTCGCGTTGCTCACGATCGTCTCCGTGGTGCTCGTGCCGGAGACGAGCCGCAGCGACCTCGCCCGCGCCGGCGGGTCGGCCGCGGGGGAAAAGGACGCTTGAGCCGCCCGCGGCGGGCGTTTCGGTGAGGCGCCCCCAGCCCCGCTCCCAACCATGAGCATCGCCATCAACCTCACCGGCAAAGTCGCCCTCGTCACCGGCGCCTCCCAAGGCATCGGCGCGACGGTCACCCGCGTTTTTCACCGGGCCGGAGCGTCCGTCGTGCTCAACCACCCCGGTCTTGAAACCACCGCGCGCGACGCCGCCGCGCTCGCCGGCGAGCTGGAGCGGGAGCGGGCGGGTAGCGTGCTGGTCATCGCGGCCGATGTGTCCGACGACACCGCGGTCTCCGCCATGATGGAGGCCGCGCGGACGCGCTTCGGCGGGATCGATTTCCTGGTGAACAACGCCGCGATCATCCGCGACCGCACCGTCGCGAAGATGTCGGCGGCGGAATGGGACGACGTGATCGCCGTGAACCTTACGGGCGTCTTTCACTGCTGCCAGCGTGGCCTGGCGATCATGCGCGACGGCGGCGCGATCGTGAGCCTCGGCAGCATCGCCGCCCTGCAGGGTTTCTACGGTCAGGCCAACTACGCCGCGGCGAAGGCCGGCGTGCAGGCCATGATGCGCGTCATCAGCCGGGAGGCCTCGCGTCGTGGGGTCCGCGCCAACGCAATCGCGCCGGGAGTGATTGACACAACGATGGCGGCGACGATTCCCGAGGAAGTACGCGCCGCGATGCTGCAAAACGTTCCTCTCGGACGCTTCGGGCGCCCCGATGAGGTCGCCGCGGTGGCCCTGTTTCTCTGCTCGCCGCTGGCTTCATACGTCACGGGGCAGACGATCGAGGTCAACGGGGGCTGGCGCGGATGAGAAGGGCGGCGCGGGTCGTCGGGGCCGACGAGGCCGTCGCAGCCATTCCGACCGGAGCTACGGTCGCGGTGGGCGGATTCGTGGGCGCGGGGCATCCCGAGGCGCTGACGGCCGCGCTGGAGCGGCGTTTCCTCGCAACCGGCACGCCGCGCGACCTTACGTTGGTCTATGCGGCCGGGCAGGGAGATCGCGGTTCGCGGGGGCTCAACCACCTTGCCCACGCGGGCCTGTTGCGTCGCGTGATCGGCGGACACTGGAACCTCGCGCCTCGGCTTGGTCAGCTCGCCCTCGCGGGTGAGATCGAGGCGTACAATCTGCCCCAAGGCGTGCTCAGCGTGCTCCTGCGCGAGATCGCGGCGGGCCGCCCCGGGGTTTTCACGCGCGTCGGCCTCGAGACCTTCGTCGACCCGCTTCACGGCGGTGGCCGACTCAATGCCCGCACCACGGAGCCGCTCGTGGAGCGCGTGGAGATCGACGGCGAAACGATGCTCCGGTACCGGACTTTCCCGGTGAATGTGGCGCTGATCCGGGCGACGACGGCGGACCGGCGCGGAAATCTCTCGTTCGAACGCGAAGGCTTGATCGGTGAAGTGCTACCGATGGCCCAGGCCGCGCACAATCAAGGGGGAATCGTCATCGCCCAAGTGGAGCGTATGACCGACGGCGCCGCAGAACCCAAGTCGGTGCGGGTGCCGGGATTATTGGTCGACTTCGTGGTGGTGGCGGACGCCGCCGAGCACGCGCAGACGTTCGGGACAGCGTTTGAAGCAGACTTCGTTTCGGCAGGCGGATTGGTGCCGGTACCGGAGCCGGTTCAGATCCCGGAGCGACGGGTGGTCGGCGCGCGGGCGCTGCGGGAGATCAGGAAAGGGGACGTCGTAAATTTGGGTATCGGCCTTCCCGAGACGGTCGCAGCGCTGGCGGCAGAGCGCGGGCGGCTCGGCGAGTTCACGCTGACCGTCGAGAGCGGGCCGACCGGCGGGCTGCCCGCGGGCGGGCTGAGCTTCGGGTGCAGCCGCCAGCCGGAGGCGATCATCGATCAACCGGCGCAGTTCGATTTCTACGACGGCGGAGGGCTCGACGTCGCCGTGCTGGGCGCCGCGGAAGTGGGCGAGGACGGCAGCGTCAACGTGAGCCTGCTGGGCGATCGTTTCGCGGGGGCCGGAGGTTTCATCAACATCGCGCAAAGCGCGCGACGTCTCGTGTTCTGCTGTCCGTTCCGGGCCGACGGCCTGGCTGTCGAAATCGACGGCGGACGGCTGCGGATCGTGCGCGAAGGTGCGATCGCGAAGTTTGTGCGACGCGTGAAACAGGTGTGTTTCCACGGACCCTCGGCTGCGGCTCGCGGGCAGCAGGTGCTCTACGTGACGGAACGCGCGGTGTTCACGCTCGGGCCGGACGGGCTGCGTTTGAGCGAGGTGGCGCCCGGCATCGATCCGGCGCGGGACCTGTGGCCGGGCATGGAGTTCGGACCCTTGCGCGGAACGCCGGTGCCGATGCCTTCTGACTGCTTTGCGGCTCCCGTGAAATAACCGGATTCCGTCGGCCCCCGATCATCCAATCCGACCCCAGTCCATGATCTACTCCCAGCCCGTCTTCATCGTCGGTGCGCGACGCACGGCCATTGGTCGTTTCGGGGGCGCGCTGCGCGCGCTTTCACCCGTGGAACTGGCTCTGCCGGTTGCGCGAACGCTCGTTCCGGACGGGCTACGGCCGGCGGTTGGTCAGATCGTGCTTGGCCAGATGCTACCGGCTGGAGGAGGCATGAACGCGGCGCGTCAGCTCGGACTGCGCCTCGGGCTGCCTGAGGAAACGACCGGCTTCACAGTGAACATGGCCTGCGCCTCCGGGCTCAAAGCGGTCCTCCTGGCCGCCGACCGCCTCGCGGCCGGCGCCAGCGAGCTCGCCTTGGCGGGAGGTATCGAGTCGATGACCCGCGCCCCGCATTACGCGCCGGATGTGCGGTGGGGGAAAAAACTGGGAGATGGCGCCTTGATCGACGCACTCGCGGCCGACGGGCTTTCCGATCCGGTGCTTGGGCTCGCCATGGGGGAGACGGCGGAGCGCGTCGCTTCCGTGCTGGGGATTTCCCGCGAGGAGCAGGACGGCCATGCGTTGGAGAGCCACCGCCGCGCGGTGGCGGCGCGCGCGGAACTGGCGCGGGAGATCGTGCCGATAGCGGGCGCGGAGGGAGAGTTGGCAGCCGACGAGGCGCCGCGTGCTGACACGTCAGCGGAGAAGTTGGCGCGACTGCAGCCGGTCTTTCGCCGGGACGGCACGGTAACCGCCGGCAACGCGTCCACACTCGCCGACGGAGCAGCCCTCGTGCTCTTGGCGAGCGAGGAGAGCCGCGCACGTCACGGCTTGAAGCCGCGAGCGCGGATCGTAGGCGCGGTGGAGGTCGGCTGTGATCCGGCGACGATGGGTTTGGGGCCGGTCGCGGCTATTCGCCGGCTGCTGACGGAGACGGGCTGGGCGCTGGAATCGGTCGACCACCTCGAGATCAACGAGGCCTTTTCGGCGCAGGTGCTCGGTTGTGCGCGGCAACTTGGTCTGGATGCGGCGCGCTTGAACACTCGCGGCGGCGCCGTCGCGCTCGGCCATCCCCTTGGCGCGAGCGGGGCGCGCGTGCTGGTCACGTTGTTGCACACGTTGGAGGACCGCGGTGCTCGCCGCGGAATCGCCGCGCTGTGTGTAGGAGGCGGCATGGGCGTAGCGGTGGCGATCGAACGCGATTAGTCCGCCAGGTTTCCGGAACGAAGTATCCGCTCCGTCGGCTGGCCGACCGATGGCCAGCGAGCCATTCGAGCAGTAGAGTGGGATACATGGCCAATAACCCTTCCTCCTCGGCGGCTGCCAAACCGGTCGCCAAACGTAAACGCTTGGGTTCCGCGCTGGCGTCCCCCTTCCGCAAACTCGGCTCGCGCCTGCGCCCCTTGCGCGCATCCCAAAAGCCTTTGGGCTTCATGCCGACCCCGAGTGCTTCGCCGCCGGAAAAGCCCGCTGATCCGCCCGCGGCCTGACTTATCCCGGCGCCGCCAGGGGAAAGCCGTTGAATCCTGCGATGTCGGCGGGTAGCGGTCCGGGGCGGTGGATTCTCGAACCATCAATCGGATCTCGGCCGGGTTGCTGCTGCTGGGCCTGGGCACGGCGGCCTGCCTCTACGTTTGGCCGCCACCCGATCCGGCTGATCCGCTGGGCAACCTGCTCATGCAAAAAAAGCACATGCATGAGCTGCGCGTGATGGGCGGGACGGCCAACGTCACAATGGCCGAGTTTCAGGCTTGGTTCGCGGGACTCTGGCGCGGCCGTATGCTTGCCGGGACGGTGGCGGTCCTCACGGTGTTGTTCACCCTCGTTTTCCGCTTCGTCGCGCGGCACGCGGATCTTTTCCGGCCTGATGTCCCGCTTGAGCCTCCGCGAGATCCTGAAAAGGGAGTCTAGGGTGTTATCTTTCGCCGGTGGAAAAATTTCTCCCGCGGCGAAAACGCGTTGCGGTGCGGGCTGCCGCTTACTCGTTATTACAGGAAATGCTCTTCTCCGTCCGGTCCCAGATCATGGTGGTGGAGGATAACCCGGGGATCCGGCAGATGATCGTCGACATCCTCTCGTCGAGTGGCTTCGCGGTGGTCGCCTTCGAGGAACCGCGGGCCGCGCTCGTCGCGGCGCGGCGTCGGGAGCCTCAGCTGATCATTTCTGACATCGAGATGCCGGGGCAATCCGGTCTGGAGATGATCCGCGAACTGCGGGCCGACCGCTCGTTGCGGCGCATTCCGGTCATCGTGGTTTCCGGTTATAGCTCGCGCGAGTCCGTGCGTACGGGAATGGGGCTCGGGGCCGACGACTACATCACCAAACCTTTCACGCGGGAGGAGTTGGTGCAGTCGGTGCAGGCGCGTTTGGAGCGGCGCGAGTTGCTCGATGAACTGGATTCCTTTGCGCATACAGTGGCTCACGACCTCAAGGGACCACTGGCGGTCCTGAAGGGTCGCCTTGAACTCGTGGCGTCTTTCTCCGCCCAAGGCGATCAAGCGAAGGTCACGGCCAACCTCGAGTCGGCCGCGAAGAGCGCCGAGCGCCTTTCGACGAGCATAGACGAATTGCTGCTGCTCGCCGGCGTGCGCAAGGCGAGCGTGTCGTCCGCGGCGGTCGACATGAATGAGCCCCTGCGCGAGGCGCTGGAAAACTGCGAGGCCGCGTTCCGCCAGCACGGCGCGAAGGTGGCGCCGCCGCCCACATTACCGCCTGCGGTCGCGCACGGGCCTTGGATCAGCCATGTCTGGTCGAACTTCCTGAGCAACGCCGCGAAGTATGGCGGGCCGGCCGCCCAGATTTCCATCGGCTACCGGGAGAAAACGGCGGAGGGAGTGGTGCGGTACTGGGTCAAGGATTGCGGTGACGGCATCCCGGCGGACCTGCAGGGCGCGCTCTTCGTGCCGTTTTCCCGGATCGGCAGTGATCGGGCCGAGGGCCACGGCCTGGGCCTTTCGATCGTCCAGCGCATCGTCGGACGGCTCGGCGGCAACGTC
>JAURJO010000478.1 GCA_030832235.1 Verrucomicrobiota bacterium | reverse complement strand
CTTTTCCACCCGGATCTTGGTCGTGGCGAGGAACCAGCGCGGCAGAAACGCCGTCACCGCCGCGGTGGTCACCACGACCAGCGAGAGAATCAAAGCGATCAGCGCGCGACGGACCCGCAGGATCTGGAGGAAATCAGCGAGGGAGGCCGTTTCCTGGCTCTCGGTGGGCGCGGCCATCTCGGGTCGTGGGTGCGCGAGGCGGCTCAGAAGGAGCGCGTCGCACCGATTGATATCCGTGTGCGACGGAGAATCCGGGCCGGGTCATCCGAGTCGGAGCGATCGACATCGAGACTGCCGGAGATCATCCAGCCGGGGCCCGGCAGATACGTGAGCGTGACACCAGAGCGCACCGTCGTTTCGTCAACGTCGGCCTGTCCGCGGCGCCCCTGGAGAGACGAAGGCTCAAGGCTCACCGAAACCGACGCGACGATCAGCGCCGAAACGGCGTGCTGGACCGTGGCGAAGGCCCGAAGCGCCCGTGAGTCGTTGAAGCGAGCGGTGTCGGAGGTTTCTTCCAGCGAGTACCCCAGCCCGCCGAGCAGAAAGGACCGGGGGGCGTAGGCGTAACGCCCGGAAAACTCCGCATAGGGCGCCGTGGCGCTCCGTTCGCTTCGCCGCGAACGCCACTCCAGACCAGCCCGGCCGCTCAGAGTAAGCTTGCGGGCCAGCTCATGGTCTGCGCCCACCATGAGATAATCCGAGCGCTTGTTCTTGGTCTCCCCAAGCTTCGTGTACCAGATGTCTTGGTGCCGATATTCGGCGACCGCCTTCATCTCGGGCAGGACCGCGTAGTCAGCCGCTAGACCAAGAAGGTTCTCCGTCCGGTCCAGTGCACGGCCGAGATCCCGGTCGCGGTATTGATACAGGGCCGAACGGGCCTTGACGGTGCCGGTGAACTTGGGCGCGAGCGGAGTGGTGAAGCGCCCGTCAAACTGGTTCCGCAGGAAGGACTGATCGGCGTTCACCTTTACCCCGGCCAGCAGCGACTCGGGGTTGCGGGCGATCATGAACGCGTTGTTCAGGTCAATCACGGTCGCCTGCGAGAACGCATGGGCGAGCCGCAGGTTGGCGTCATGGCTGTCGAGCAGCTTGTCTCCGGGGCGCCGGTCGAATCGATCCAGCGTGAGGCCGTAGGCGGCGGAGAAAAATGTCTGCTCGGTGAGGGAGCGGTTCCACGTGAACCCCGGGGCCAGGGTAACGACCGCGGTGTCGATCGCCCCTGCGGCGGCCCCGAAGAGGTTGCTGTCGTGACCGACGGAAGCCCGGACTTTGACGATCAGATCCTTGCCCTCGTCGCTCTCCGGGACCGGCGCGTAGGCAGCCCGGGCCGCGTTGCCTGCGATCAGCAGGATGAAGGCGAGGGCGCATTGGAGTCGGGACATCAGCGGCGGAGCGGAGCGTAGGGATCGCGAAACGGACGGATCAATTACTTTTCCCTCGCTGGAGGCAAAGCGGGGTTCAGTAGCACGTAGAGGTTGTCGGCCAGCTTCTGCGCCGAGCTAAGGGGAAACCCTCTCGGCAACGTGCCCGTCAGCAGACCGCCGTAGATCTCCCCCCATTCCCCGAACCGGTTTGCGCCGGCGCCCAACAATCCCGGACCCGCGGCCGGACGCGCGCTGAGATCGCTGAGAAAAGGCCGGTCCAAGGTGCGCGGGGAGAGCAACAATTCGCCGATCGGCTGCTCGAGGGTGATGGCGTGGAAATCCTTGAGCCGCGGCGGCTGGGCCCAGGCGCGCACGCCACCGTACCAAGCGACGCCCGCCGGCACATCGGCCATGACCCCGTAGGCGGGCAACGCGCCCCGCTTTTCCAACTCCTGCCGCATCCCCTGAAAAAGGGCCGGGAAATAAGGCGGGTACTGGAAGTGAAGACGGCGCGGCTCGAGCGCACTGTGGACCAGCGGTAACGCCTGCAGCCCTAGCAGCACGGTGATCGCAAGGCGCGGCCAGTTTGAAACCAGCTCGCTGCTCGCGAGCAGCACGCCGACGAAACCCGCCCCGAAAACCACGATGAGCGGCGCCATCCAGACTGCGACCGGGCGCTCCAATTCTCCCGAGTTGCACGCCGCCTGGACTAGCAGCGCCAATCCAAACGCCACGGTGAAAAGCCAACGGAGCCGATCGGCCTCGGCGCTCCGGAAAGCATAAAGCCAGCCGGCGACCAAAAACGCCATGAACCACATCGCGCCTCCGGACCAAAGGCGGGACCGAAGACTCTCCTGCACGGACCCGAGCAGTTTGTTGCCGAGTTTCCGGAGGTCGATCCGTGGCGCCTCCGCGGAAAGCGTGCCGCGGAGCGTCGCGGGCTCCGCTGTGGGATCACCCGCCTTCAGCGCGAGATCGTGGCGGGCCAGAGCCACGGGATGCCCCGTAAGGGTGATGTTGCGGACCAGCCAAGGCCCCGCCGTAAGCAGCAGCCCCGCGCCCACCGCCGCGAACACACGCAGACGCCCCCTCCGGGCGGACAACAAAGGCGCCGTCACCCAAGCAAAAACACCCAACACGCCCGCCGGATACTCCGCGAGGAACAACAGGCCTCCGATCACGCCGAGCAGACCAGCCGGCGCCACCAGAGCCGCGCCGCCGGCGCCCGCTTCACCTTGGCGTATCAACCACCGCCAGGACTCGAGAAACAAAACCGCCAGCAGCATCAACAAAGGCTGGCCGTTCACCGCCACGGTTGCCTGCCACACCGGGAAGGAGAGCAGCAAACCTAGCGCCGTCAGCAGCGCCGCACGCCCGCCGAAAAGCCCCTCCGCGAGCCGCGCCGCCCGCCAGACTACAAGCCACAGCAGCACGATGTTCAGGGCCAGTAGGAGATAGTCAGGCGCGAAACCGTCCGGAATCGCGGGAGGCGTGGCGAACCACCGCTCCCGCGTGGCCGAAGGGACCACGGCCAGAGCGGCTGCGACGACCAACGGGTAAAGCGGCGCGTGGTGTAATTCCGGGTACGGTTTGGCCGGATCGAACGGCACCCCGCGCGCCTTCAAGACCGAAGCGGTCTGCGGGAAGTTCACCCCCGTGACGAACCCCGCGCCCGTGGCCAGACGCAGGCCTGTTTCGGCCTGCAGGAGCGTAGCCTCGGATTGCGGACCGCGAAACTGCGTCCAGCCCACGCGAAGCGACAGCACAACCGCCAACGCCAGGAAGGCCGCCCGCCTGATCCAACGGGCACCCTCACCGGCATCGAGCCAGTGGATCAACTCCTGCGCGGAGCGCGGTCGACTCATGAGGGGCGGGGCCGGCTTCCCCCGCTGCGGAACCCGGCGCCGCTCACCGGTCGACGACGTCGAGCTCCGGCCATTGCGCGATCTTGCGGTGCAGCGTGCGACGGCTGACGCCCATGAGTTCCGCGGCCTTGGTGCGATTGCCACGCGCTTTCAGCAACGCCTCGCGCAGCAGACGCTTCTCATTTTCCTCGATCGAGAGGGAACCCGCGGCGGCGAGCGAAGCCGCTGCCGGCGCCGCGGGGGCGGAATCCAGAGGTCCCGGTCCCTCCCCGCGGAACTTCGGCTCGAGATCGTATTCCGTCAGGTCACCGCCACGGCGCAGGACAACCGCGTTTTCGCAGAAGTTTCGCAGCTCGCGGATGTTTCCCGGCCAGGCGTAGCCCTGCAGGGTCCGAAGCGCACCGGGCTCGACCGTGAGCACCGGCACCCCGTTCTCCTGCGAGAAAACGCGGATGAAATGCGCCAGCAGCAGGGGGATGTCATCCGCACGCTCCCGCAGCGGCGGCATGTGGAGCCGCACCACGTTCAACCGGAAAAAAAGATCCTCCCGGAACCGACCCGCGCGAACTTCCCGCTCGAGATCCCGGTTGGTCGCGGCCACCAGCCGCACATCAAGCTCGATGGGGCGAGTCCCTCCCACCCGCTCGATCGACTTGGTCTCAAGGAATCGCAGCAGCTTCACCTGGGTCGACTGGGAGATCTCACCGATCTCGTCGAGGAACAGCGTGCCGCCGTCGGCCGACTCGAATCGTCCCAACCGCCGCTCGGTGGCACCGGTGAATGCGCCGCGCTCGTGGCCGAAGAGTTCGCTCTCAAGCAGGTTCTCCGAGAGTGCCGCACAGTGGACGGCGACGAAAGGTCCGCGGGAACGGGGACTTGATTGGTGGACCGCCTGGGCGATCAGTTCCTTGCCCGTGCCTGACTCGCCCTCGATCAGGATCGTGGCGCGCGAGGCCGCCACCAGCCGCATCTTGTCGAGCACGGCCTTCAGGGGAGCGGAGGCGCCGATGATGCCATCCAGCTTGAACTTCTCGTCCAGACGCTCGTGCAGCTGCTGGACCTCGACCTCGAGCGTGCGGGTCTTCAACGCCCGCTGCATCAGCACCTCGAGGCGCTCGATGTTCACGGGCTTGGTGAGAAAATCGACCGCCCCGCGCTTCATGGCCTCCACGGCCGTCTCGATATTACCGTAGGCCGTCATCATCAGCACCGCGGGTCGGTTCGGCAGCGCCAGCGCCTTGTCGATCACCTTCAGGCCCGACTTCCCCGGCATCCGCAGGTCGGTGAGCACGATGTCGAAAGGCTGCGCATCGAGCAGGTTGAACGCCTCGTCCGCGCTCGCCGCCACCGAGACGTCGTACGTCTCCGCGAGCGCCTGCTGCAGCCCCTCGCGGGTGTGTTTCTCGTCGTCGACGATCAGCACGCTGGGAACCATGACGTTATGAACCTTTCCGTCGCGCGACGGGTCAACGGGAAAGCTGGTGCGCCACCACCCTGCTCAGTTGAGGAGCAGGTGCTGCACCCGCAGTGCCGTCCCCGCGCTCTCGGCATGGCGCGCCGCTGCGATCCGCACGCGAAAGACGTGCCGGCCGGGGGATAAGCTGTCGTCCAGTATCACCACCCACGGGAGGTGCAGGTTCTTGCTCCAGCGCGTGTAGGTGTCGACCAGTCGGAACGGCCCACCGTCCACGCTCCACTCCAGGACACCGGCGTCGGGTCCGGCGGTGATGAACAACCCCGCTCCCCTGCCCTCCAACTCGAACTCAAACTCGGACCCCGGTTCCACACCGACCAGCGCGGGAACATCGACGAAGCCCGCGCGCACGCCTTTGGGCGCGCCGGCGGGACGCCAGGCGGCCTCCAACTTGAAACCTCGCACGATCCGCGCCGCCGAGGGCGGGACCATCCGCGCATTGAAGTAACTCCCTTCATCCAACGGAACGCCGGGGACGGTATGCGACCGGGGTTTGCCGGCCGCCTTCGTGGCGGCATCGAGCATCCGTCCGACGCTGTCAGCGTAGACGACATGCCCGAACGGCGAGGGATGCAGATTCCGGAAATCGCCCTCCCACGTGAACTGTCCCGCCGCGATGCGCTCCGTGACCTCGCGCGCCAGGTCGATCGACGGGTTCCCGTAGGCGGCCGCGACTCGTTCGTGCTGCCGAACCGCCACCGGCACGCGACCCGCGCTATAATCCGTCATGTGCTCTGGCATCACAAAGTGGAGGTGGATGATGTCCGTGCGCGGATTCGCCAGCCGCGCTTGCCGCACCACCCCTTCCATCCCGCGCAGCATCAGGTCGGGGCGGTCGGGCATGTTGGAGGCGTCGTTGACCGCCGCCTCGACGAACAGCAGGTCCACGGGCCCACGCGCCATCACATCGCGATCCAACCGGAAGGCGTGCGGCACCGAGCCGAGCGAACCGATACCGGCGCCGATGAAATCAAACTTGGTATCCGGAAACCGCCGCTGGAGGTCGGCCATCACGCGCTCACGCCAGCCCGACATCGCCGTGATGGAGCCGCCTAGGAACGCGACGCGCCCCGTCTTTGTGCGCGTGAATGTATCGAACGCGTTCGCGAGCCCGTCGCGCAGCTCGAAGTAATCGGAACCGCGGGGCAGGTCCGCGGAACGGTAAGACGGCGGCGGAACGGGAGCCGTGGCGGGCGCGGCGCCATGCGCGGAGCCAATGCTCACCAGCGCGAAAAGGGCGGTCGCGTGGAGCAGGCCTGAAAACTTACGACGGACCACGGTGGGAAAACTTCGCGTGAGACTCACGGCAACCACGGGAAGCGCGCGGCGTCGGGCCGGCGTTTTTCCCGCTGCGCGGTCATGAACTCCTTCGCCTCCTCCGACATGTAATACAGCATCGTCGCGTTGCCGGCGAGTTCCTGGATGCCCGCCTGACCGTCGAGCTCGGCGTTGAAGGCGCTCTTGAGCATGCGGATCGCGAGCGGGCTCTTTCCGAGGATCTCCCGCGCCCACTTCACGCCCTCGTTCTCGAGCTCCGACACGGGCACCACCGCGTTCACCAGACCCATGCGCAACGCCTCCGAGGCATCGTACTGCCGGCAAAGGAACCAGATTTCCCGCGCACGCTTCTGCCCGACCACCCGCGCGAGGTAGCTGGATCCGAAACCACCATCGAAGCTGCCCATCCGGGGCCCCACCTGGCCAAAGATCCCGTTGTCGGCGGCAATGCTGAGATCGCACACCACGTGCAGCACATGGCCGCCGCCGATCGCGTAACCGGCAACCAGCGCGATCACCACCTTAGGCATGGAGCGAATGAGTTTCTGCAACTCGAGGACGTTGAGCCGCGGCACGCCACCCGCGTCGATGTAACCGGCATGACCGCGCACGCTCTGATCCCCCCCCGCGCAGAAGGCGTATTTGCCGTCGGAATGCGGCCCCGCGCCCGTGAGCAGCACGACGCCGATCGCCGGGTCCTCCCGCGCGTCCAGAAAAGCGTCGATCATCTCCGTCACAGTCTGCGGCCGGAACGCGTTGCGCTTCTCGGGCCGGTTGATGGTCACCTTGGCGATGCCGCCCGCCTTATGGTAGAGGATGTCCGTGTAGGTCTTGGCGACTTTCCAGTCGGGAGTCATGGGGGCGAAGCGTGGGGCGTCCGCCCCCGCTTGTCACGCGCGGCGGCGGGCCGTGCGTCGGCAAAATCAAGCTGATTTCCGGCGGGACGGGAAACTGCTTGGACCGTCGGACGTTTCCACGACACTACCGTCCATCCATGAGTAGTTCCGGGCAATCGCCCCGCGGCACCGCCGTCCAACTAGCCCTAGGATTGGGAGCATTGGGCGTCGTCTTCGGGGATATCGGCACCAGTCCCCTCTACACCCTCCGGGAGTGTCTCCACGCCCTACCTCCGGCGGAGCACAAAACCGCGGTGCTGGGAGTGCTTTCCCTCGTTTTCTGGTCCCTGATCCTCGTCGTCAGCGTGAAATACACGGTTTTCGTGCTGAAGGCCGACAACCGTGGCGAGGGCGGGATTTTCGCGCTGCTTTCGCTGGGTCGCCTGGAGCCCACCACCCGCATCGGGCTGAACGCCGGTACGCTGGTGGTTCTCGCCGGGGCCGCGATGCTTTGCGGCGAGGCGGTCATAACCCCGGCAATCACGGTGCTCAGCGCGGTCGAGGGCGTGAAAGAGGTCTGGTCCGGCGCCGACGCCATCATTGTGCCCGCCGCCTGCCTGATCCTCGGCGGGCTTTTCGCCCTGCAGAGCCGGGGCACCAAGGTGATCGGCTGGTACTTCGGGCCGGTCATGCTGCTCTGGTTTCTCGTGCTGGGGATCCTTGGGCTCTGGCGGGTGATCGAAAACCCCGGCGTTCTGCAGGCGCTCGACCCTCGGGCCGGTCTTGGCCTGATCGCCAGCCATCCAGCCGAGGCCTCGGTGTTACTCGGTTCGGTGGTGCTAGCCTTCACCGGAGTCGAGGCCCTCTACGCCGACATGGGGCACTTCGGCCGCCGAGCGATCACGCTCGCCTGGTACGCCGTCGTGCTGCCCGGGCTCGTGCTCAACTACTTCGGACAGGGAGCCTATTTTCTTTCCGGACGCGGCTCCGTGACGAACCCGTTCCTCGCCATCGCGCCCGAAGGGCCGGTGCGGTACGGGCTTTTGATCCTGTCGATGCTGGCAGCAGTGATCGCCAGCCAGGCGCTGATCTCCGGGGCGTTCTCGCTGATCCGGCAAGCGATCCAGCTGGGATATTTCCCGCGGCTGATGGTGCGTCACACCAATCCCGACCAGCGGGGCCAGATCTTCCTGCCGCTCGTGAACGTCGCCCTGGCGCTAGGATCCATCGCCACCGTGCTCGGCTTCAAATCCAGTTCTGCCCTCGCCGCCGCCTACGGTATTGCGGTCACCGGCACAATGATCGTCACGACCGTCGCGCTCTATTTCGTGATGAGCCGCGCCTGGTCGTGGCCGGCCTGGCGGACCGTTCCGCTCTGCGGCGTATTCCTCCTGCTGGACGCCGTCTTTTTCCTCTCGAACCTGCATAAATTCCAGGACGGCGGCTGGCTGCCCCTGGTGATCGCCGCCGGCGTGCTGGCGATCATGACCACCTGGAAACTCGGCAAGTCGGAGATCTTCCGGCGCGTTTACGCCAACGAGATCACCGAGGCGGAACTCTGCCGGATCGCATCCAGCCGCCACATCACGCGGGTGCGCGGCACGGGGGTCTTCATGGCGGGCAATCCTTCCGGCACGCCACTCGTGCTGCTGCACCACGTGAAGGCCAACAAGGTGCTCCACGAAACCGTGGTGCTGCTCAGCATCCTCACGGAAGAGGTCCCTTACGTGACGGCCGCCGCGCGATTGGAAGTCCGCGAGCTCGGTGAAGGCATCTGGCGCGCCGTCGCGCGCTACGGCTACATGGAGTCCCCCAATGTGACCGCGCTCATCGAGGACATTGGTGAACGCGGCGTACCGCTGAAGGCCTCGGAAGCGACGTACTACTTCAACCGCGAGATGGTGATCACCGGCGGCGACTCCCGCATGTGGGAGTGGCAGAAGCACCTGTACGGTTTCCTGAGCCGCAATGCCCGCCAGGCTCGTGATTACTACCACCTGCCGCCCATGCAGATCATCGAGGTCGGCCTGCCGATCCAGCTTTGAGCGTGGATGTAGCCGCGCGACGCGAACTGAACGGAGCCTAGGCCTGGGGTTTTCCGCGATCGGCGATCTGCGCCGCGGCAGCCGCACGCACTGCGGCGCGATTCACTTTGCCCTGCGGGTTCACGGGCCAGGGATCGACCGTGAGCCAGAGCTTGGGCCGCTCGTAAGGCGCGAGCCCCAGGGGGTCGACCAAAGGAACTTCCGATGCAAGAACCGTGGGTAGGCACGCGACCACCTTCTCACCCCATTCCGGATCGGGCACGCCAATCACCACGACCTCCGCGACCGCCAGCGCGGCCTTCAACGCGCCCTCCACACGCTCGGGCTGCACTTTCTTACCGCCCGTGATGATCACCCCATCGCGGCGGCCGATCACCGTCAGGCCGCCGTCCGCAGCCAGCTTACCGGCATCATCCGTGGTGAACTCGTCCCCCACCCGCCAAGCCGGCCAGTAACCGCGAAAGACCGATTCACCCGTGACCGTTATCGCACCGTCGGCGCCGATGCCCAAACGGGCATGCGGCAGAGCCCGGCCACAATGCCGTGCGCCCGCGAGAAACTCCTCCGGACGCAGCGCTGCCACCATCGCGGCGGTCTCCGTCATCCCATAACTCAGAGCCACCGGCACCCGCGCCGTCGCCGCTGCCTCGGTCAGCGCCGGCCAGACCGGTCCACCGCCAATGAATACGATGCGAAACTCCCTCAACCAGTTCGCGCCCACCTCCGTCGCCAGCAATCGCTGCAATTGCGTCGGCACGAGGGAGATCACCCAACCGTCGTCGCGCGCCGACAACGCCGGCCGGTCACCGGCGTCCAATTGTTTCCACGACCAAGTACGATGCTCGCCGCCCGTCGCCGCGCTGCGCACGCGGGCCATGAGTCCACTCACGTGATGCGCGGGAAGCACGTCGACGGCGTTGACCCGCCCGAGCCCGAAGTGGGAACAAAATCCCCGCACGGCGGCCGCGAGAGTCTTCTCATCGTGACGCGCGAAACGCACTGCTCCGGAGGTGCCTCCCGTCGGGATTGCCAACCATCCCATTCCATAACGCTCTCCCTCATCAGCCCGTGCCATCACACCCTCGGCTTCCGCGCGCCGCTCCGCCGGCCAACCTGGATCGGTAAGAAACCAAGCATCCCCCCGGCGCACCGCGCCCGGGCCATTCCGCACGATGGCCTCTAGTTCAGCGCGTTCCATACGGCCTCCGCATCGATTAACTCGACATCCTCGCGACGCACAAACGGCGCCAACCTCGGCCCGTCGAAACGCGCGTCGGCAAACAACGGCCAGACGCCGAAACCGAGTGCGCGCGGCTCGCCGCCCCAACGGAAGGCAGACCGGAGCGCGGTCCGCGCACCAACGGCGGTTTCCAATGCCGAGGAAAAAACCACCGGGACTTTTCGCTTCCGCAATTCCGCGAGCGACGAGGCGGCG
>JAURJO010000057.1 GCA_030832235.1 Verrucomicrobiota bacterium | reverse complement strand
TCCCGATCTCCAATCCTCTTCCCCATGGGCAAGCCAACTGGATTCATCGAGTACCTCCGCGAACTCCCCGTCGATCGCGCTCCCGTCGAGCGTGTGAAGGATTGGAAGGAGTTCCACCACCACATGGAGGAGAAAAAACTCCGCCAGCAGGGCGCGCGCTGCATGGATTGCGGCATCCCGTTCTGCCACACCGGCAAGCTGATCAGCGGCATGGCCAGCGGCTGCCCGATCAACAACCTCATCCCGGAGTGGAACGACCTCGTCTACCGCGGACTCTGGAAGGAGGCCCTCGACCGGCTCCACAAGACGAACAACTTCCCCGAGTTCACCGGGCGCGTGTGCCCCGCACCGTGCGAGGGGTCCTGCACCCTCGGCATCAACGCCCCGCCGGTCACCATCAAGAACATCGAGGTCTCGATCATCGACAAGGGCTGGGACGAGGGCTGGGTGCTGCCCGAGGCCCCGCGTGCCCGCACCGGCAAGAAGGTCGCCGTGATCGGCTCCGGCCCGGCCGGACTCTCCGCCGCCGCCCAGCTCAACAAGGCGGGCCACACCGTCACCGTCTTCGAACGCGCTGACCGTCCCGGCGGACTTCTCATGTACGGCATCCCGAACATGAAGCTCGATAAGCAGGAGGTCGTCCTGCGCCGCATCCGGCTGATGGAGAAGGAAGGCATCAAGTTCATCTGCAACGCGAACGTCGGCGAGAACGTCGAGCCCCAGATCTTCCTCAAGGAGTTCGACGCCACCGTCATCTGCACCGGCGCAACCCAGCCGCGCGATCTCCCGATCGAGGGCCGCCAACTCAAGGGCGTCCACTTCGCCATGGAGTTTCTCACCGCCAACACCAAGGCGGTGCTCAACGGCGGCGCGGCCCACAGCCCGATCCACGCCGGCGGCAAGGACGTCATCGTCATCGGTGGCGGTGACACCGGCACCGATTGCGTCGGCACCTCCATCCGCCACGGCTGCCGCAGCGTCGCGCAGATCGAGATCCTCCCGAAGCCGCCGCTGGAGCGGCAGGCCGACAACCCGTGGCCCGAGTGGCCCAAGACCCTCAAGGTCGATTACGGCCAGGAGGAGGCCGCCGCCAAGTTCGGCGCCGATCCGCGCGTGTACCTCACCACGGTGAAGAAGTTCGTCGGCGACGCGCAGGGCAACGTGAAGGAGCTCGTGACCGTCGAGATCAAGTGGGAGAAGAACGAGAAGGGTCAGTTCGTGCCGAAGGAAGTTCCCGGCACCGAGCAGACCCGCCCTGCCGGGCTCGTCCTTCTCGCGATGGGATTCCTCGGGCCCGAGCAGGCGCTGGTGAAGGAGATGGGTCTCGAGACCGACGCCCGTTCCAACATCAAGGCCGAGCACGAGAAGTACTCCACCAGCCTGAAGGGTGTCTTCGCCGCCGGCGACTGCCGCCGCGGCCAGAGTCTTGTCGTCTGGGCCATCAACGAGGGCCGCGGCGCGGCCCGCGAGTGCGACCGCTACCTTATGGGCGACACCGACCTGCCTTGAGCAGGTCGGTCGTCGGGTCCCTCAGGCAGAGGGATGGTGGACGCTCGCGGACTCGAACCGCGGACCCCCTGCGTGTGAAGCAGGTGCTCTAACCAACTGAGCTAAGCGTCCGGAAAGGGGCGGGAACGTGGGTACGTGATGGCGGCGAGGCAACTCTGTTTTCCGTCCGCGCGGGCCGGGTCGCGTTTCACTCCTCGCCGACGTAGCGGCGGAAGAACTCCTCGTAACGCACGAGGCTGTCGAGACGCTGGCGGGGTTCGCCGCTGCGGCTCATCTCGTGGGACGCGCGCGGGTAGCGCACGAGTTCCGCGTCACGTCCGAGCACCTTCAGGCTGCGAAAGAGCATCTCGCTCTGCACGAAGCCGGTGCGGCGGTCGTTGTCACCATGTTGGATGAGGAGGGGAGTGCGGATGCCGGCGACGTGCGTGAGCGGCGACTCCCGTTCGAGGATCCGGCGAGTCTCCGGTTCCCACGGCAGGCCGCCGAACGCCCGTGGCACGAGGCGCCACGCGTTGCCCTCGCCGAAAAACGTCGGCAGATCGTAAACGCCGCGCTGCGCCACCGCCGCCTTGAAGCGCTGGTCGTGCGCGATGACCCACGCGGTGAGGTAACCTCCGTAGGAACCGCCGGTGATGACCTGCCGCGCCGGATCCACGAAATCCTGCCGCGCCGCGAAGTCCGCCGCCGCGAGCACGTCGGCGGCCGGCCCGCGGCCCCAGTCCTGGTGGTTCGCGCGCTGAAAGGCCTCGCCGTAGCCACCCGACCCGCGCGGGTTGGCGAACACCAGCGCGAAGCCGCGCGCGGCGAAATACTGGAACTCGAACCACATCGACTCCTCGCCCGGACCCCACATCGCCGACGGCCCTCCGTGGATCTGGAGCAGCAGGGGATGCTTTTTCCCCGGCGTGGTGCGCGTGGGTCGCATCGTCCAGAACTGCACGTCCAGCCCGCGGTCGTTCTTCAGCGAATGTTCCTCGTAGGCGGCCAATTGGCGGCCTGCGATCCAGGCGGCGTTGTGACGGGTCAGCAGTTTGGTCGCCGATCCCGCGCTATCGCCGGTGTGCAGTTCCGCCGGGTTGGTCGGTTCCGTTACGACCTGCACCAG
Organism: Verrucomicrobiota bacterium; assembly: GCA_030832235.1. Lineage (GTDB taxonomy): Bacteria > Verrucomicrobiota > Verrucomicrobiia > Opitutales > Opitutaceae > ER46. The sequence continues at coordinate 2,762 of JAURJO010000057.1, read as the reverse complement.
GGCTTCGCGGCCGACGTCAAAGGCCCGCACGCCGGCGTCATTTCGCTTGGTCAAGCGACGTACCGTTCCTCCCGCCGCCGACACGGCGTGCAGCGGGAAACCGCCATTGGCCGGAGTGACAAAAAGAATCTCCGACCCGTCGGGCCGCCAGCGGAGCGAACTCGCGCTACGGTCGAGCGCCTCGGTGAGCAGCTTCGCTCCGGCACCGCCCGAGACCGGCGCCACACCCACAACGGCGGGCGCGTAACCGAACGACTCCCCGCGCGTCCCGGTGAATGCGACCCGGGTTCCATCGGGCGAGGGGAGGGGATTCGCCAGGCTGTACCCCGCCATCTCCAGAAACACGCCGACCCCGCCACCCGCGGCCTCGATGCGATAGAGGCGCGAGGTCTCCACGCGGTCGGGATGCTGGTCCGTGCGGGACGGACCGCTGGCGAGAATGGCCGCGCCGTCGCGGGTCCATTCGGCGCCTTGGTAGCTCACGTAACCCGGAGTGAGGTCCTTCGCTGTCGCCGCGGGTTCGGCGTCCTGCACGAAAATATGCGTGAACGTGAGGTCGGGGCTGAGATCGCGTTCATCGAGGAAGTTGAGGCGCGTCAGCAACCGTGGGTCCCCCGCCGCCTCGTTGCGCGCGAGCCACTCACGGCGCTCGGCGAGCGTGCCTTCGGCACCGGCGAGCGGGTTGCCCTCGGCGCTGCCGCTGTTGGCGTTGGCCGACGAGGGAGCCGCGTTGCCACCGCCACCACCACCACGCGCCCCCGATCCTTTGGTCGAGCCGCCCTTGCGCGCGGGCGTTTCAGCGCCCCGCCCGCGGGAGGCCTGCGCCTTGGTGTCATTGGGTTTCCGGCCCGGACGCTCCGTGCCCCAACCGGGGGCGGCGTCGGCGCCGGATTTCTCCAATGCGGCGCGCACCTGCGCGGAAGTGAGCGAGGAGCTGAAAAGCATGCGCTTTCCGTCGGGCGACCAGCGGGGCCGGACCGCCCCGGTCTCGGCCTTGGTCAGCGGCGCGGCCTCGCCGCCGTCGAGCGGCAATAGATAAACCTGCCCCCGGCCGCGTTCGGCGGAGCGCGTGAACGCGAGGCGGTCTCCCTGCGGGCTCCAGACCGGGTCGCCGTCGCTCCCGGCGCCAAAGGTGAGTTGGCGCGGTGGGGTGGATCCGTCGGTTGCCGCGATCCAAAGGTGTGTACGGTAGTCCCATTCGCCCGGCGTGTCGGCACGTGGCTCGATGGATTTAACGACATAGACGACTCGGCGCCCATCGGGCGACAGCGCGGGTGCGTCGAGCTGCTTCAGCTTCAGCAGGTCGGCGACGGTGATGAGGGAGGGCTCGGCGGCGCGCAGCGCGGCGCATGCGATAAGAGCGATGAACAACAGGAGACGGGGCATGGTTGGGAATGGGGTTCTAAACGATAGGGGCGCCTTTTCGGAAAATCCGATGGTTTTGCCAAGGGACTCCGAGCTGAACGGCATTCTCACTCAAAATCGATGAAGCCGGAGTAGGGCCATTCCTCAGCGTTCATCGCCAATCCCGCCCGTACCGGATTCTCGCGCACATAGTTCCACTTGGCGGAGCGAGATTCCTCCGAGCGAAGCACATGATCGAAGAACTCTGATTGCCAGAGGCCCCCCGGCCGTCCCGAGGTGAGTCCAATGCGGCGAGCCGACCATTCCTTCCACCTTCCGATCGCGGTTTGAAGCGGCTCCGCATCCGCACCGCGCGCGCGGACGAAAAAATGCACGTGATCAGGCATGACGACGTAACGACCGACCGCCCACCCGCGCCGGGCCGACATCGCTCGCCATTCCTCCGTCAGGATCCTTTGCGCCGTCGGGTTGGCGAGTAAGTGACGGCGACCGGCCACGCATGTCGTGATGAAGATAACCGGCTCCCGCACATGTACCCATCGGAGACGGCGAAGATGCCGATGCAGCGCCATGCGCCCGAGACAAACACCCCACGACTGAGCCACGATCACCACCTATGCCCGTTTCCGGGTAGAGGGCACCACGGCCCGACGGAGGCATCTCGCTCGATGATAAAGCTCCCCATTCGCGGGAGATTTAGGGCTGCGATTAGCCCTCAGGGGGGTCGTCCGGTTCCCGCAACCCGCACCGTGTTTTGATGTAGCCGGGGTCCGATGACCCCGGCCTATTCCGACAGAAGGTCCGCGGAAGGCGCTTCTGACTTCGCCGGCCCCACCAGGGGCCAGCCACAGTAAAGAAAGCGCGAAATGGGGACTCTCTTGGAAGGAGCTTGGCTCTGCTTCTGCAAACGAACTTCCCAGATTAAGCTGAAGACTCAACCTCCACCCAGCCGGCCTTCACCCGCGGCGGCGCCAGTCGTTGCGGGTCTGGCGGCTCCGGAGGGCGTTCGCGGCGGGGTCGTTGAACTCCTCTTTCACCGGATCCCACTTCAGCGGGCGGCCCAGCTCCATCGCGATCGCGCCGAGGTGCAGCGTGGTGCTCAAGCGGTGCAGGGCCTCCGCGGTGTACATGGGCGCCTGGCCGTTGCGGAAGCAGTCGAGGAAGTCGCGGTGTTCGTGCGGACGCTTCCGCCAGATCTTGCTCGTGGCGGGATCGTAGGGCCGGCGGAACACGTCGAGGTCGTGCGCCTCGAGACGGCCGAGCCAGCCTTTGTTGCCCACCCAGCCGGCGTCGCCCTCAAGTCGGATCGAGGGTTGGTCGGATTTCACCTCAAGCACGACGCCATTGGCGTACGTGTATGAGATTTCGTAGGTCTGGGGCACGGTGTTGACCGCGTT
>JAURJO010000477.1 GCA_030832235.1 Verrucomicrobiota bacterium | reverse complement strand
GGTCGCCATGGTCAACTCCGACCAGGGCATCACCAACCTCCACGTCCCCAGCGACGTGATCATCGACGCCTCCATGCCCGCGATGATCCGCGCCGGCGGCAAGATGTACGACGCGCAGGGCAAGCTCGCCGACACCCTCGCGGTGATCCCCGACAGCTGCTACGCCGGCGTCTACCAGACGACGATCGACTTCTGCCGGCGCCACGGGGCGCTCGACCCGCGCACGATGGGCTCGGTGCCCAACGTCGGCCTCATGGCGCAGGCGGCCGAGGAGTACGGTTCGCACAACAAGACCTTCCAGGCCGCGGGCCCCGGCGTGATCCGCATCGTCGACGAAGCCGGCACCGTGCTGCTCGAGCACCAGGTCGAGGAGGGCGACATCTGGCGCGCCTGCCAGACCAAGGACGCCGCGGTGCGCGACTGGGTGAAGCTCGCCGTCAACCGCGCGCGCCTTTCCGCCACGCCGGCGGTCTTCTGGCTCGACCGCCGCCGCGCGCACGATTCCCAGATCATCGCCAAGGTGGAGCGCTACCTGAAGGACCACGACACCGCGGGCCTGGACCTCCGCATCCTGCCCCCGGCCGACGCCTGCCATTTCACCCTCGAGCGCATCGTGCGCGGCGAGGACACGATCTCCGTCACCGGCAACGTGCTCCGTGATTACCTCACGGACCTGTTCCCGATCCTCGAGGTCGGCACGAGCGCGAAAATGCTCTCGATCGTTCCGCTCATGAACGGCGGCGGCCTCTTCGAGACCGGCGCGGGCGGTTCAGCGCCCAAGCATGTGGAGCAATTCCTCCAGGAGAACTACCTCCGCTGGGACAGTCTCGGTGAGTTCTTCGCCCTCGCCGCTTCCCTCGAACACCTCGCGATCGTGATGAAACACGCGAAGGCCAAAGTCCTCGCCGACACGCTGGACGCCGCCAACGGCCGCTTCCTCGAGCAGGACAAAAGCCCGGGCCGCAAACTCGGCACGAACGACAACCGCGGCTCCCACTTCTACCTCGCGCTGTACTGGGCTCAGGCCCTCGCCGCGCAGGACGCCGACGCCGAGCTGAAGCGCGTGTTCACCCCGGTGGCCGCCGCCCTCGCGGCCAACGAGGCGAAAATCGCGCAGGAACTCATCGCCGTGCAGGGCCGGGCCGCGGACGTGGGAGGCTATTACCAGCCCGACGACGCCAAGGCTTCCGCCGCGTTGCGCCCGAGCGCGACGCTCAACGGGATCCTCGCCGGCCTCTAATCCCACGCGGCCCTGCGCCGCCCGCCCGCATGTCCGGTTCCCGTCAGCCCTGGCCGATGAAGTGGATCGTCGTCGCGATCCTCCTCATGGTCGTGCCTTACACGTTCATCACGCTGCGCTACCGGAAGGAAGGCCCCGCCTTCCAACCGTACGATGACATGCGGAATCGCGCCAACGTGAGCCGCCTGCTTTCAGCTGGCTACCAGAGGATCACGATTCCCGCGCAGCGTCCGGCCGGACGCACGGGCGTTTCCGGCGGAGCAATCGTGTCCGCTGCGCCCGGAGGCCTGCCGGACGACCTCCGCTCCACTCTCGTCGAGACCCCGCGCCTTCCGGTCGAGATCACCACCGTCACCGCCGCCGCCGTGGCCAGCATGCTCACGCCGTATCAGATCGAGCTTACGTGCACGCTGCCCGACGACCGACACCAACTGGGCGGAGCCGAACTTTACCTAAGGGGCGACACACTTGTCCTCACGCCGACCCTCGAACGCGTCGGCGGAGATCTCCTGACCCGCGCGCGCCAGGCCGCCGTGCTGCTCACAATTCCCGCCGGCACGTTGCGCGCCGGCACGCATCGGGTGATCCTCGCGGGCGAGAAAACCTCCCGCGCCTGGTCGCTGGAAGTAAGGTAATGGAACCGCGGCGGCCGAAAGCCGCGCAGGAATACCGGCCGGGCTTCTCTGTCCGGTTTGAACAGAAGGCCGGGAAGCTCGGGGAGGCTCGCACGGGATCGCCGTCTTTGCGTTCATTCGCGCGGCCCGCGAAATCAGCGGTGCAAGTTCGCAATCGTCGGAACAGCCTTCGGTTTTCACGGGATTTCCGGCACGAACCGCGGCGGGCGGCAGCGCCTGCATCGGAAACGCCGCATGCTCGGCGATCAGTTGTGCATCGCCGGGTTGAACCCGGATTGGAGAGTTGGTCCCGCCACGGTGCCTTGTGCTCCTGTTGGCGGCCATAGCTGGCTTTGCCGCGGGGAAGCTCACGACGCGCAAGCGGAGGGCTTGAGCGGGAGCATCGGGAAGAGACTGCAGACAGGGAGGTCAAGGGGCCACGGCGGCGTTTCCCTCAACCGTGAGTCTCGTGGACCATCCGGTTCGGTTTCGTGCGTTTCGAGTGTTTGGTGGTTCTTCCTGATGCTCGGGAGGAATGTGGAAAGCCGGAAGGCGGGAACCGAGACGGTGAGTTCGGAAATCAGGAGCTCAGGACTTTGGGAGAACGCCGAGGGAGCGAGGGTCACAGAGGCTACGGAGAGCCGAGCCGAGACCACCGAGGCTGGGTTGGGATAAGTTTCGTGATTTCCGGAAACTCCGAGAGCCACCCGCTCGGTTTCGTGAGTTTGGCGGGCTTCTTGGTTCAATCGCCGACATCGGTTTCCTCGTGATGAGGCTCCGAATCAGCGTTTCCATTCCGAGCACGGCTCCGAACCACGCCACGAACCATCATCCGAGCCCGCAAGCCTTCCCGAAATCCACTCGCGTCGACCGCCACTGATCGGAGATTTCCATCACCCCTCCTGATGCGCCGCACCCTCGCCATTCCTTTCTGTGGCTTCCTCGTCCTCGCCGGCTTCCTGCCCGCGGCGGCCCCGCTCAACGTAAGTGGCACTGAGCCGTTGTCCGGGACCGGAGACCTCTCCGCAGCCATGGTCGCTGGCCTGCACCGGCGGCTGGACACGCTCATCCAAGAAGTCGTCACCGAGCGATCCGCGCTTTGGGACAACAAGGCCAACTCCCCGGAACGGGCGGAACTCATCACCCGAACCCGCGCCACCCTCGCCCGAATCACCGGGATCATCCATCCGCGCGTTTCGCCAGCCGGACTTGAGCTGTTGGCCAGCCCGACGTTCGACGGTACCGCGGCCGAATCCGATAAACTGCGCGTGCTTGAGCTACGCTGGACCGTCGTGGACGGCGTGCGAGCCGAGGGGCTTCTTCTCCAACCCAAGGGAACGCCACGCGCCGTCGTGCTCGCCCTGCCCGACGCGGATCAGACCCCGGAGATGATCTCCGGCCTCGCGCCCGGCGTCCCCCCGGAGCGGCAGTACGCACGTCGACTCGCCGAAGCCGGCTGTCTCGTGCTGGTGCCAACCCTGCTTGACCGTTCGGACGCGGAGTCGGGCAACGCCGCGATTGGGCGCCTAACCAATCAGCCGCACCGTGAGTGGATCTACCGTCAGGCCTTCGCGCTCGGACGGCATCCGCTGGGCCTTGAAGTGCAGACCGTCCAGGCCGGACTCGACGCCCTGCTGGCAACACACCGCGGCCTGCGGGCAGGGATCGCAGGTTGGGGTGAAGGCGCGCTCGTCGCTTTTCTGGCCGGCGCGCTCGATGAGCGCTTCGCGGTCACCGCAGTCAGCGGACACTTCGGACCGCGCGAAGGCCTTTTCGCGGAGCCGATTTATCGCAACGTCTTTGGGTTGCTCCGCACGGTCGGAGACGCGGAACTGGCGCAGCTTGTTCTGCCGCGCACGGTGATCGTCGAACCCGCCGCAGCGCCTGCAATCGACGGGCCGCCCAGCCCGCGACCCAACGCGGCCGGAGCGGCGCCGGGTGCGATCCGCACTCCCCTCCCCGCCGAGTTCGAGCTAGAGATCCGACGGGCCCGACGGCTGGCGGGCGCGGAAGCCGGAAACCTCATCGTGATCCCTCCGGCGCCGGGCGTTTCTCCGGATTTTTTCTCCGAAGAAACCCTCCGCACGCTGCTGGATCGGCTCGCGCCCGGAGCATCCCTGCCGTCGGTCGGAGTCGCCCTCGCCGACCTTCGGACCGATCACTCGCCCGTCCGGCGTCAAGCCCGGCTGGTTCGCGCATGGGAATCCTTCCTGCAGGGGCAGATCGCGGCGTCTCGCGCCACGCGGGACGATCGGTTCTGGAAACCAACGCCGGTCAACACCCCGGAAGCGTGGACTGAAGCGATGCGGCCGCACCGGGAACGTTTCGCCACGGAAACCATCGGACGCGTGGCACCAACCGTGGCCCCCCTTAATCCGCGCTCCCGCCTGCTGGCGGAAAAGCCGGGCTGGACCGCACACGAAGTCGTGCTCGACGTGGCGCCCGACGTTTTTGCGTGGGGCTACCTGTTGCAACCGGCCGACCTGCGGCCGGGTGAACGTCGGCCGGTGGTGGTCGCGCAGCACGGCCTCGAGGGCGTGCCGGCGGAAGTGATCGACGAGGATACCACCACCCGGGCCTTCTCCACCTACAAGGCGTTCGCCGTGCGACTCGTGGAACGCGGTTTCATCGTGTTCGCGCCCCACAATCCGTACCGCGGTCCGGATTTCCGGCAGCTGCAGCGCAAGGCGCACCCGCTCGGGCTTTCACTCTTTTCCTTCATCACCGCCCAGCATGAGCGGATTCTCGACTGGCTGGGCGGCCTGCCCCAGGTCGATCGCGACCGGATTGGTTTCTACGGACTTTCCTACGGCGGCAGCACGGCCATGCGCGTGCCCGCGAGCATCACGCGCTACGCCGCGGTCGTCTGCTCGGGCAACTTCAACGAGTGGGTCTGGAAACTCTCCACGACCTCGTGGCCCGGCAGCTACGTGTTCACCCGCGAGTATGAGATGCCGGAATTCGACCTGGCCGGGACCTTCAACCACGCCGAGATGGCGGCCCTCATCGCGCCCCGGCCGTTCATGGTCGAGCGCGGTCACGCCGACGGGGTCGGCATCGATGAGTGGGTCTCGTTCGAGTACGCGAAGGTACGGCGTCTGTACGACCGGCTCGGCATCCCGGATCGCACGCAGATCGAGTATTTCAACGGCCCGCACACCATCCACGGCGTCGGAACCTATTCGTTCCTGCACCGGCATCTGGCCTGGCCGGAGCCTAAGAGGTAAGCTCTCGATAAGGCGGAAAATCACCTCGGTCCACCGCGCGCCCAGTAGCCGCCGTGTAAGCCCGCGCCAGTGGTCACGCGGAACTCGGCGCGCTACGGGAGCAGGTAGACCTCCACGAGGGCGACTCCCGTGGTGTTTCCGGAGCCTGAGACCCGGCAAGTGTAGGCGCCGGGCTCCAGCGTGAGCACGAGCGCGCTGTCGCGGCTCCCCGCCGCCAGCGCGAAAGCGCCCGACTCCACGGCGGCCGTCGCGACGGCCTGGCTGTTGTTCTGCGTCTGCCAATTGTCGTTGGAAGCGATCTCGGTGGTCCCGCGGAAAACCGAAAGAGTCGGGTCCGCCAGGACTCCGGTGACGCCGAACGCCGAGAGCCCGGGACCAACGGCCCGGACGAGGACCCGGCGCGGCGAGGAACCGCTGATCACCAGTCCGGGAATGAGCACATTGTCCCCGGCGCCGACGAAGGCGCGCGTCGAAAGGTTGGCGAGTTGCCCCGCCGTGCCGCCCGAAGGAGCAGTTGTCCCTGCGAGGATTTCCACCGGCAGCTGGGTCACGTCGAGATCGGGCGTTGTGTTCCAGCGCTTCACCCAACCCGGCGGGGCCGGCACGGTGGTGCGGAAGACGACCGTGTTGTCGAGGTCGAGATCCGAGGTCCAAATGAACTTCGCGCCGGTGAATGCCTCCGCCACGTAGTCACCATCCGGTCGCACGCGCTCGCTGGTGTATTCAGTCGCGCGTTCCCAGCCGCTGTCATCGAAACCAGGCAGATGCCAACCCGCCGGCAGGGGCGTGCGTTCGACGGTGGGGCGGTTGACATCGCGGTTGGCCGGACCGCGGAAGAACGACTTCGCCTTCCACGAGGCGCTCGAGACCGTGCCATCGCCGAGCTTCAGGATAAAACCGGCGTCCCCGATCTTGTTGCCGTACTCGAGGCCGCTCGCCGGAGCCGCGTTGTCCTTGGCAAGCACCGCGATCGTGAGCGGGTACTCCGGCAGGATGCGCACGGAGATCTGGTTATGCGGGATAAAGTCGATCGCATCGACGGCGACGAGACGCCCGTTCACGAAAATCGCGCACCAATTGTCGGCATAGGCGCTGAGCGTGATCGTGTCAGTGATGGTTGGCTTGATCTGGGCGAAGGCAGGGGCGGCCGCGGCAAGGGCCAAAAGCGCCCGGCACAGGAGGTGGGAGGCGGAGCTCATGCGGCCACCCTCCCAGCCGGCGTATCCTCCTCCGTGACCGTTCCCTCGTGCGCCGCGCGTACGCTCACGCGCAACACGAGGCGCAGCCGATGGATGCGCACTTTAAGCGCATTGAGGCTGATGCCCTCGCGCGCGGCGATCGCACCGTAGCTTTCGCCGTCTATGAGTTGCCGCACCATCCGTCGCTCCCGGGGACCGAATGGACGGAGCGCAACCTCAAGGGCCTCCGCGATCTCACGGTAGCGCTCGGGCCGATGCTCGTCGGGTAGTCCGAAGAGAACGGATTCGTCGGCGGTGCCTACAGGACGGCAACGGGCCCTACGCATGTGATCGAGCGCTGCGTTGCGGGCGAGAGTGAACACCCAAGTTTCAAAACGCTCAGGCTCCCGGAGACTGCGGATGCGGCGGACCATCTTGATCCAGACTGCCTGCAGGAGGTCCTCAACCTCGTGGGTCAGATTCACCCTTGGCCGAAGAAAACCCGATAAGCGCGCACGGTACCGGCGGATCAATTCCGTCTGTGCCAAAGAATCACCCGTCCGGGCGCGCCTTACGAGCGCGAGCACCTCGGGATCCAAGCCGGGTGATGTCGGCGCCGCCGGCCTCGTCGCATTGCCCGATCCCAATCCCTTGGAAAGCGTGTACATGGTCACGGCACGTCGTAGAGCTCGAGGAGAGCCACCCCGGTGGTGCCGCCCACGCCACTCACCTGGGCGGTGTAGGCTCCCGGCTCGAAAACCATCAGGAGGGCGGCGTCCTTGGAATTCGCACCAAGCGTGAAGGATCCGACCTGCGTCGCGGCGGCGGCGATCGCCGCGCCTCCGCCGGCGGCGTTCCAGTCATCGTTCTGCAGGAGCGGGACAGACGCACCCTGCCGATAAACCGCCAACTGCGGGTCGGCGAGCACCCCGGTGACACCGAGGGAACTCAACCCGGGTCCTACCCCGCGGATCAGGAGGCGTTTGGGTTCCGAGCCCGAGATCACGAAGCCGGCGATCAGCACTTCGGCGCCGGTTCCGGCACGGGTGCGGGCCGACAGGTTGATCAGCGGGGCAGCGCCAGAAACCGGCGCAACGTCGTAGGCCTCGATCAAAGCGACCCCCGTGGCCGCCTTACCGGTGAGCTGGACGGTGTAGGGTCCGCTGGCGGGCTGCACCAGCAACGCCGCGTCCTTGCTTGTGGCACCAAGTGCAAACGCACCCGATTGCGCGGCGGCGGTTGAAATGCGCGCCGCATCGGCGCCGGCGCCCCAATCATCATTCGATCCCACGGCCACACCTCCGGCCCGGTAAAAAGTGAGCACAGGATCCGCCACGACGCCCGTGACTCCAAACGCGCCGAGGGTCGGGCCGATTCCGCGCACGAGGAGCGACGGCGCCGAGCCCTGTCCCACATAAAAGCCGACGATCAGCGTCTCGCTGTCGGCACCGGCCACCGACCGCACCGACAGGTTGGCCAGCCGGGCGGTGCCGAGGGCGACCACTGCGTTTGAGGTGGTCGCGGCTCCCCCTGCGTTGGTGACCGTGAGCGTGTAGATGCCGGCATCGGTCGCTTTCAGAGACGCAATCGACAAGGCGGCGGCGGTGGCCCCCGTGATCACGCTGCCGTTGCGCGACCATTGGTACGTGAGCGGAGTATCTCCGGAAGCGGCAGCGGACAGCGTGACGGATGCTCCGCTTGCCAACGTCTGGAAGGCGCGCGGTTGCTCCGTGATGACGGGCGGCGCGGTTCGCGGTGCCGAACGCACCGCGAAGACCGGATACGTCGACGTCATGCGCTCATAGCTGATGATACCCTGCGCGCCGCGCGGGGGCCCGTTGGCGGCGGGAATATTGGTGGCGACCCCAAGCTCCAGCAGCCACGCGCTCACGGGCGCGCCGTTCGCCCGCAGGGCGGTTGCCGACCAGTAGGCGGTGGCCGGCGTGGTCGCGGTCGGGAAGAGCACGCGGTTCACGCTCGCCTGCGCGTTGTTCGCGGTCGTGGCGGAAGTCAGCGTGTAATCCGTCAGGGTCTGCAGTTCCTTGATGTTCGGCAGCCGCCAGTCGGAATACCCGGCGAATACCAGATTTTCGGCGTAAGCCAGCGCCGCCGCCCACGTCATCGCGGGAGCGGGCACCTGCGTCCACATCAGGCCGGTGTCGGTGTCGGTGATCGTCCCGTCGAGATTGTTGGCGTAGTTGTGGGCGTTGGAGGGCTTCGCGCCGCGCACGTAGCGGGCGTGGTATCGCAGCGTGCCACCGGCGCTTGTGGTCTCGCTCTTGGGCTTCGGCCCCAGACCGCCCCCGGAATTCACACACCACACGCGGGCCCCGTCAGCCCCGTAGATGTCGCTGGTCCACCAATATTCCGCGGCATCCGTCGGGTTCACCGGGAAGTAAGTGAGGTTCATCGCGGCCGGATTGCCGTTGTTGAAGTTCATGATGCTGAACAGCTCCGTCGGCGTCGGCAGGCGCCAGTCGGAGTAACCGCCGGTGCGGACGGAGGAGGCCCGCGCCACGGCGTTGTCCCACGTCGTCTCCCCAGCGTCGACCTTCTGCCACATGAGGCCGGTCACGAGATCGCTGACCGTGCCGTCGCCGTTGTCGCGGTAAGACGGCGGATTCAGCGAATAATCGGAGTCCTCGCCGAAGGTCGTCGAGGCGTCGAGCGTCTGTCCGGTGTCGGGCAGGCGGGCGAGGCTCGGATTCGCCACCGGGTAGGCGGTGAGGCGGTTATTGCCGTTGTTGTAGGTGGTGGTCGTGGGGCTGATGCCCGGCCGGCGCCACGTGATCGTGAGCGTCTTCGGGTTGGGCGCACGGTTGATGCGCCAGCAAAGGTCGTAGGTGACGCCGGACACGGTGTAACGCATCAGGAACTCATCCGGCGACGGCGTGCCCGTGGCGGACTCGACCAGGTTGCCCGACGCATCGGTCTCGAGGGCGACCGGATTCTTGAACCCGGTGATGCGCGCTCCGGTTATGGCCTGGGCGACGTAGCCGCCGGTGTTGTTCTGCCGGATCGCCTGCACCTCAGGCTGGCCGTCGACCTGTCCGCCGAAGTTGATCACCGTGCCATGGAAGGCGGCCGGGAGGTACGGGCTCTGCGGGCCGGTCGCCGCGCTGCCGATCGCGTGATAATGATATTTCCAGACCCCGTGGTCGTGGCCGCCGTCGGCGTCGAGGGCCTGCCGCGGCGAGCCATCGGGCTCCGTGTAACCGTAGATCGGATATCCATCGAGCGCCCAGGCGACCGGCTTGTCGATGCCCAGCCGCGCCTGCAGGTGGACCGGGGCGATGTGGTAGTGGTAGTCGTCCGCCAGACCGCAATGGCCGCCGTAGAGGTCGAGTTCGCCGATGTCGTAGGAGTAGACCCCGCGGTTGTTGCGCGGGTTGAACACCGCGATGCCGTCGGCGCCCACGGCGATGGCGCCACGCTGGAAATTCCCCGAGGAGATGGGGATCGGCGAGGCCGAGGGCGTCGGTACGAGGGGCAGACGCCACACGTTGGGTTTGCCAAAGCCGATGGAACCCTGGTCCCGCTCCGGGTTCACGGTGCCCGCGAAGTAGGAAACCGGCAACGGAACCTGCTGCTGCCAAGCGGTGATGCCGACCATCGGCGTGGGCATCAGCGCCGGATCCGGCATGCCGTCGCCTTCCACGTAAAAGGTGGTGGCGTCGTAGTAGGTACGGACGTGCGGTTTGAACGGGGCAAAGGACGCGGCCATCGTCGCACCGTAACCGGCGGGCGCGACCGGAGCGGCGGCGGTGCCGGGCCCTCCGCCCGAGGAGGAGGCGGAGGCGAGCGCCGCGCGTTGCTCCGCCACCAACTGGGCCATCAATTCGGCCCGTGCGGCGGCGATCGCCGGACTGACCGGACCCTCGTCGTGCCACGAGTGGGCGGCAAGCCGCGCGGAGGCGGCGAGCAGCAGGACGATGCGGGTAGCGGTGCGACCGTTCATCTCAGGGCGCTTCATAAATTTCGATCAGGGCGACCCCCGTGGAATTGCCCACCCCGCTCACCTGCGCCGTGTAGGCGCCGGGCTCGAGCGTCACCAGCAGGGCCGCGTCCCGTGAGTTGGGCGCCAGCGCGAATGCCCCGACCTGACCGGCCACCAGCCCGACCTGCGGGGCGTTGGTGGCGGTGAGCCAATTGTCGTTCTGATCCATCGGCGCGGACGCCCCTTGCCGGTAAAGTGCCAGCTGCGGATCAGCGAGAACGCCGCCGACGCCGAACTGCGTCAGCGCGGGCCCGACTCCGCGGATCAGCACCCGCTTGTTCACGTTCCCGCTGACCACGAAACCGGCGATGAGGATATCGCCCCCGGTGCCGACCTGGGAACGGGCGGAGATGTTCACCAAACGCGCCACCTCCGCCGAAGCCGAAGTGTCGTACGCCTCCATCAGCGCGATGCCGGTGGCGGCCGCCTTGCCCGTGATTTGCGCGGTGTAAGAACCACTCGCAAGCGGTGTGAGCACCGAGGCGTCCCGGCTGTTGGCCCCCAGCGCGAAGGCGCCCGAACGGGCGGCGGCCGCGGCGATCTGCGCGGAGTTGGCGGCCGAGCCCCAGTCGTCGTTGGAGGCGACCGTCGCGCCCGCGCCGGTGGAGAGCGTCAGCACCGGGTCGGCCAGCGCGCCGGCGACACCGAAGCCCGTTAGGGCCGGGCCGATGCCGCGCACGAGCAGCGGAAGCGGCTGTCCCTGACCGACCACGAAACCCGCGATCAACGTGCGGTCGCCGGTGCCGGCACCGGAGCGCACGGACAGGTTCACCAAGCGGCTGGCGCCGAGCACCAACGTCGCCGAGGACGAGACCACGGAGCCCGCGGAGGTCGTTACCCGAACGGAGTAGGTTCCGGCATCGGCGGCCTTCATCCCGGTGATCGTGTACTGCGCGGCGGTGGCGCCGGTGAGGTCGGCACCGTCGCGACGCCACTGATAGGAGATCGGCAACGTGCTGACCGCGGATACGGAGAACGTCCCCGTGCCGCCCGCGGTGACGGCCAGATTCACGGGCTGCTGCGTGATGATGGGCACCGGAGTGGCTTCCACCATCGATCCGATGGTGTAGGTCATCGAGACCATGCCGTTCTTTTTATCGGCCGTCTCGTCAGCCGTCAGGAACGCGCGCACGTAGTCGACCTTCACGCCGGTGGGCACGACGGTGACCCGCGCGTATCCGGAGTTTGGAGCTCGGTCACCGGTGACGTAGGCGTCGGTGTTAAACAAAGAGTAATTCGGGTCGGCGGGGTTGGGCATCGCCTGGTAGACCACGCCGTCGAGTTGCTGCCGCACCCAGATATGGTCGTGGGCGCCGAAGAAGATGGTGACCTTATTGTCGACGAAGAGCTGGTGGATCGTCTTGGGCCATGTCGGCCGGCGGGCGGCAAAGCCCGGGGTGCCGTTGGCATTGAGGCCGCCCCATTCGTAGCGCGTGGCGGGCTCGATGCCGCCGCGTCCGGTGCCCATCACATGGTGCGCGAACACGAACTTGAAACGCGCCTTGCTGCCCTCGAGCGTGCGCTTCAACCACTGGTACTGGGCCTCGCCGTGGGTGACCAGCCACTGGTCGGACGTCTTCGGTCCACCATAGAAATCGTTGTCGGCGACGACAGGCGAACCCCAATACGGGTCGATGCCCACGAACAGCGCGTCGCCCCAGGTCCAGGCGAAATAATTCCGGAGCAGCCCGATGTGCTCCACGGTCTCCGTGTTGCCCGTGTAGAAATCATCGGGTGCCGGCTGGGAATAATAGGAGTTGCGCGCGTTCTGCGCCCAGACGGCCACGTTATTGGGCGTACCGTCGAGCAGGTAGCGCGCGGCCTGCTCGTGGTTGCCGTTCACCAGAAAGATCGGGGTCGTGCGGCCGATGATCCCGAGGTACGGCCGTTGGATCGTGTAACGCTCCACGACCTGCGGCTGGGTGACCGCGCGCGGGTTGGCTTGGTTGATCGTGTCGACGCTGAAGTCGTCGCCGAGCATGATAAAGAAATCCGGCTGGTCGGCCGAGACATTCTGCATCGCCCGGTTGTAGAGGACGGGGTCGAACATCTGGCGCAGACGCTCCGGGTGGGAATCTCCCTGCACGCCAAACGTGAACGACGATCCCGCGGGACGCGCGGTCATGAAGGAAAACTCGGAACCCGCGTCGTAACCCGCCGCCGCGGCGGCCTTGAACCGCATCCGGTAGTAATGACGCGTGCCGGCCGCGAGTCCCTTGAGCTCGATCTCCTTGGGCTGGTTCGCGGCGAGATCCACCGGGGTGGACTGGGAACCGTAAACGCCGGGGCGCGTCCCGTACTCCAGGTAGAACGACAGGGCGGAAGGCGCGACCACGTTGGCCGCGATCACCTTGTCGGTCGGACGGCCAAGCACGAGCGTGCCGGGGAACTCGGCCGCGGCCAGCGGCGCGACGACACCCAGCGCCACGAACAGGCGGACCACGATGGCGGGTAGACGGGGCATAAGCAGATTTGAGCAGGATGGACCGGACGCATTACGCGGCTGCGGCACACGGCATGAATTTTCGTTCATCTTGCAGGTTTTCCTCAGCGGTACGTGGTCAAGGGGCGGAACACCTGGTGCTGCAGCCCGCCACTCGCACCGCCCTCCGTCATCCCCCCGCCGGTGAGATGAATCAGGCCGTTGATGAAGGAGCATCCGGTCACGCCGTGCACCGGCATCGGCATCGGCGGGAGCTTGATCCACACGTTGCGCGTCGGGTCATAGACGTCGTGATCAGGAAACACCCCGGTCGGTGTGTCGTCCGTTCCCTCGCCACCAAAGGTGTGGATGTATCCGTGCGCCACGATCGCATTCAGGCCTCCGCGGGGCCGGAGCATCGGCGCGCGGGTGGTCCACTGATTGGTGGCCGGGTCGTAGACCTCCACGGTGGCGGTCATCGCGCTTTCGAACCCGGCCTCCAACCGGCCGCCCATCACGTAGAATTTCCCTCCCAAGGCCACGGCACCGACGTGATTCCGTTGCGAGGGCAGGTCCGGCAACATGCGCCACGTGTTCGCCACCGGATCGTACACGGCGAAGTCGTTGCCGCGCGGCGGGCGACCGCCGGCGACGTAGATCTTTCCGTCGATCACCGCGGCGCCTCCTCCTCCCCGCGACGTCGGCATCGGCGCCCGCGCGGTCCACGTCTTACGCACCGTATCGTACTCGTTGACGTTGTTCACGAACGGCCCCGTCCCGCCGGTCCCGGTCTGGCCTCCGATCACGTAAATCTTGCCGTTGTAAGGCGCGGCCACCGTGTGGTTGAGGGCCACCGGCAGCGGCGTGCCCAGGCTCCACGTGTCGGTCACGGAATCGTACACCTGCACCGTCGCGACGCTCACGCGCGTCGCGGGATAGCCGCCGAAGATGTAGATCTTCCCATCCAGTTCCGCGACGGACATCTCCGAATTCGGCTCCAGCAGGTTCGCCCGCGCGCTCCACTCGCCTTCCTTCAGCGTCACCGTGCCCGCAGGCACCACGTAGAGCTCCACCAGAGCCGTGCCCGTGGTTCCACCCACCCCGGAAACCACCGCCGAGTAGGCACCGGGCGTGACGGTGACCAGCATCGCCGCATCCCGGCTGCCAGCCGTCAGCGGAAACGCCCCCACCGCCGAAGCCGCGCTGGCGATCTCGGTCGCTTGGTCCGAGGACGACCAATTGTCGTTCGTCCACACGGCACGCCCGTCCCGGTAGAGCGTGACCGTGGGATCGGCGAGCGCTCCGGTGACACCGAAACCGCTCAAAGCCGGCCCCACGGCTCGGATCAGGAGCCGCAGGGTACCGGTGCCGCCGACCACAAACCCGGGAATCAGTACGTTGTCGCCCGTTCCCACGAACGCGCGGGTGGACGCGTTGACGATGGTCGGGCCGGTGCCGGGGGCCGTGTCGTAAACCTCCACCAGCGCCACTCCGGCCCCGGAATCGGTGGCGAATACCGGCGCCGAGTAATCACCGGCACGCAGCGTCGCGAGCAACGCGGCGTCACGACTCCCGGGCGGAAGTCCGAAGGCCCCGACCCGGCTCATCACGGCGGCGTCAGCGGCGGCCCAATTGTCGTTTTCCGCCAGACGCGTGGCGCCGCCGAAAAGCTCCAGCCGCGGGTCAACGAGCGTGCCCGCGACACCGAAGACACCAAGCCCGGGACCGGCGGCGCGCACCAGCACCTGCTTGGTGCCCTGCCCCGCCAGCACAAAGCCGGGAATCGGGTTGCCGGCGGCCCCGCCCACCGACGCGCGCGTGGCGATGTTGAGGAGATAGGCCGATTGGGCGAAAGCGGCCGGAAGCAGCAGCAGCGCGACAAACGCCGGGGCGAGTCGGCGCGCAAGGATGGGACTAGGATTCATGCAGCAGTCAGGGGAAATGATTGGATCGAGCGACCGAACCGCCGCTCAGTTCGCCGGCGCGATCGTGTAGGTGTGCGAGATCGTCCGGTTCTTCAGCGTAGCCGTCTCCTGGGTCGGCAGCGCCGCGC
>JAURJO010000476.1 GCA_030832235.1 Verrucomicrobiota bacterium | reverse complement strand
CTCGCGAAATATCCGAAAACCAACTTCATCGGCCACGCCCAGACCTGGTGGGCCAACATCGACGCCGCGAACGTCGACGACCCGCGAAACCTCTACCCCACCGGCAAGGTCAAGGCGGGCGGGCTCACCGACAAGTACCTGCGCGACTATCCCAACATGTTCGGCGATCTCTCGGCCGGCTCGGGCCTCGGCGCCTTCGCCCGCGACCCCGAGCACGGCGCCGCGTTCCTCCTCCGCCACCAGGACAAGCTCATGTACGGCAGTGATTGCAACGATGCCACCGCGGTCCCGGTGCAATGCTCCGGCATCCGGCAGCTGCAGCAGATCCGCCGCCTCGTCACCGACAAGGCCGCCGAACGAAAAATCCTTTTCGGCAACGCCAAGCGGCTCTTCCGGCTCTGAGCGGGAAATCCGACCCGCTACTCCGGCGCCTAAGCGCACCCGCCACCGGTTCGACCGCCACGCGCAGGGCACCGGACCGGCTGAACTCTGGCAGCCGCGAAAGCGTTTCGTCCCTTAATCCGCGTCCACGAAATCCCGCCTTCCTTTCCTGGAGCGACTAAAACCGCTTCACGGGGCGGATCCCCTTCGCGTCATCCACCTACTTTTCCCAACGCGTTACCTTTCCAAGGCCCGCAGCCCACCATGATCCCCCGACTCCATCGTCTCTCCGTCTCTGCAGCACTGGCAGTTCTTGCCGCGGCCGACTTCCTCCATGCCGCCGCGCCCGCCTCCGCGGCCACACCCGCAGGATCAAATCGCGATATCCCCGTGATCCTCTCGCCATTCGAGGTGGATGGTTCCGGCGAACGCGGTTATTACTCCGCCAACACGATGGCGGGCACGCGGCTGAACTCCCGGCTCGAGGACCTCGCGTCGTCGATCACCGTCGTCACCAAGCAGCAGATCGCCGATCTCGCGATTCTCGATCTCAACGACCTCTTCCTCTACGAGGCCGGCACGGAGGGTACCGGCACCTTCACCGATTACTCTTTCGATCGGAACGGCGCGCCGGTGGACAACACCCAGCTGGATCCGTCGAACGCCAACCGCATCCGCGGGGTGGGCCCGGCCAACCTCTCTTTCGGCAACTTCGAGACCAGCGGACGGGTGCCGATGGATCCGCTCAATATCGACTCGGTGGAGATCAGCCGCGGCCCCAACGCCAACATCTTCGGGCTCGGCAACGCCGCGGGCACCGTGAACCTGCAGCCCGCCAACGCGAACCTCACGCGCAGCCGCTCCCAACTTTCCGCCCGCGTCGACAGCTTCGGCGGAAACCGCTCCACGCTGGATCTGAATCGCGTCTTCATCCCCGGCGTGCTCGCCGCGCGCGGCAGCTTCGCCCTGCAGCACGACGGCTTCACCCGCCGGCCCGCGGGCACCGACACCGTCCGCTACAACGCCATGGTGCGGTACAAGCCGTTCCGCCAGACAACTCTGAGCGCCGCCTTCTCCTGGTACTCGCTCGAGGGCAACCGGCCCAACACGACGACGCCGCGTGACGCCATCACCGGCTGGCGCAACAACGGCTCTCCAATCTGGAATCCGCTGACCTCTCGGGTGACCATCAACGGTGTCACCAGCGCAGGCACTTACGGCATCTCCGCCCTGCCCCCGGGACTCGCCAACACCGCCGGCTCGGGCCGCACCAACTCCACCGTCTTTGTTGATGGGAACGGACAGATCGCTTTCTGGGGGCCGACGCAGGCGACCGCGACCAACAGCCCTTCGGACCGGAGCCAGGCCGTGTTTCTCGTCAACTCCGCGCCCGAGGACGTGCGCACCGGCCAGCCGCTTTTCCCCGCCAACCCGAACGTGAGCAGTCGCGCGATGTACGACTGGTCCTCGATCAACCTCGCGGCGGTGAACCGCCTGCGCGACACCGCCCGGACCGCGCGGCTGGAACTGGAGCAGATCTTCCTGCGCACGCCCTTGCAGACTCTCGCCCTGCAGGCGGGCTTTTTCCGGGAGGACACCTACCGGTACCGCCGTGATCTGGTCGGCACGGCCGACAGCCAGGGATCGGCGGGCAACCTCTTCAT
This sequence comes from Verrucomicrobiota bacterium, assembly GCA_030832235.1. Taxonomy (GTDB): domain Bacteria; phylum Verrucomicrobiota; class Verrucomicrobiia; order Opitutales; family Opitutaceae; genus ER46. The sequence continues at coordinate 846 of JAURJO010000476.1, read as the reverse complement.
CGACGCGAACGAACGCCTGCCGGACGGCGGCGTGAATCCGTTCCTCGGACGCACCTACATCGGCGTCTGGCGCCCCTCCTCGTACGAGCAACCCCTGTTGCGCGACACGTGGCGTCTGCAGCTCGCGTACACGCTGGATCCGGCGCAGGCGAAGCCGGGACTCCGTTGGCTGGGTCGGCACCAACTTTCCGGATACAGCGAGTACAAGGACGCCGTGCAGCGCCGGATCTCCTACCGTGACGCGCTGATTTCCAACCACGAGTGGCTGGCCCCCGGCGTCGCCCGCGCGGATCCGTCGACGGTCGTCACGATCAACTATTTCCGCTACTACGTCGGCGACGCCGCCGGCCAGAACGTCGATCACGGCCCCGCCGCGTTTGCCCTCGGTTCCTATCCCTACCGCTGGGGCAACGCGCTGACCGGCAACATCCGCAACGAAACCGCCACCCTCGGAGCCGCGGTGGCGACCGATGCCACGGCCGCGGGCGGCAACACGCACCGCATCCTGAAGACCCGCGGTGCGACGCTGCAGAGCTTTTTCCTGCAGGAACGCTTGGTCACGACCTTCGGCCTCCGCAATGACCGCAACTACAACACCACGGGTGTCACGCCCGTGCTGCAGGCGGACGGGATCCACGTGACCGACGCCTCCCTGCGCCAATGGGCCGCGCGCGACTGGGCGTTCAACCGCGGCAACACCAGCACAGCCGGCGCGGTGCTCAAGGTTCTGCCCTGGCTGAGTCTCCACGCCAACGCCTCGAACAGTTTTCTTCCCAGCACCTATGCGGTGGATCTGAGACTGAAGGCTCTGCCCGATCCCTCCGGCCGTGGCCACGACCAGGGTTT
>JAURJO010000475.1 GCA_030832235.1 Verrucomicrobiota bacterium | reverse complement strand
GTTTCGGCGGCGGCGAACGGCCGCAAGTCCTCGGGGCGGCCGGCGTGATTCATGGCGGACAACGGCGCCGCCAGGATGAGGGCAAGCGTGAGTGACGTGGGGCGCAGCATGGGTGGAAGAAAGGTAAGGTCGCGCGGCGGCGCAAGTGCACGGGGGCGAAGAGTCTTGCCGGCCCCGTCGCGCCGCTTACGCCGCAGGCATGAAAACGACTCCGGGACGATTCTGGTCGGCGGCGGCGTTCGTGGTGATGGTCGCCGGTTGGGTTTCGATCCGCGGCGCCGAGGCGGTGCTGACGCGGCCCGGGCAATTGACCGTCACTTCCGTGACCGGCGAGCTGACCGTGCGCGCCGGAGACGGGGTGAGACCCGTGAAGGCCGAGGAACGGGTGCGCGTTGATTCGCGGCTGAGCAGCGGACGCCGTTCGCTGGCGACGCTGACTTTTTCCAACGGGTCCACGCTCGAGCTAGGGCCCGATTCCGAGGTGGAGGTGGAGGAACTCCTGCAGGCTCCCTTTTCGACCGCTCTCAAGCCTGCCGAATGGAAGGCGGAACCGAGTGTATCCCGCACGCGGCTCCGCCTGATCCGGGGTGAAGCGCGGGTGGCTGTGAAACGGCTGCTAGCCGTTCGGGGATCTGTCTTCGCGGTCGCGACCCCGGCCGGAGTGGCGACGGTCGACGAAGGGGTGTTGCGCGTGCAGGCGCGGATGACGGAGATCGGGCTCGGTCTCTGCGTCGTGGAGCTCACGCAGGGAGCGGGTGCCCTCGAACTGGAGGGCGGCGAGGTGCGGGCCCTTGCTGCGGGAATACGGACGCAGTGGTCGGTCGAGACCGATTCGGTGACGAAACGGAACCGCGTGACGGAACTGAAGTGACCCGCGCGGACCGCGGTGCCGCTCAGGGAATTTCGTAGACCTCGACGAGCACGGCGCCGATCTGGCTGGGCGCGTTGGCGGCGGCGGCCTGTTGCGCGTTGAGCGGCGTTGCTCCCGCCTGCAGGGTGTAGCTGCCGGCGGCGAGGGGCTCGAGTAAGGCGGAGTCGGCGGCGTTGGTGAGCGGGAAGGCGCCCACCGCGGGAAAAGCGGCGGTGAGCGTGGTGACGCCGGCCTGCGCCCAGTTGTTGTTGTTCGTCACGACGGTCTGGCCGCTGTAGACGACGAGGCGAGGATCGCCGAGCACGTCGGCGGCGCCGTAACCGAACGTCTGCAGGCCTTGCGACACGGCACGGATGACAAGGGAGCGCGGGTTGTTGCCGGCGATCACGATACCAGGAATGAGCAGGTCGCCGTCGGCGTTAATACGGGAGAGCGTGGAGAGGTTGGTGAGACGGGTGGCGTTGCGACTGACGTCGTAGATCTCCGCCAGCACCTCGCCGACGGCGCCCCCGAGACCGCGAATCGTGGCGGTGTAGGCGCCGGGATTGAGCTGGAGGAGCAGGGCGGAGTCGGCGGAACCATTGGTGAGCGCGAAGGCGCCGACCCCGGCGGCCGCGGCCGTGATCTGAGCCGGCGTGGCGGCGTTGCCCGGCTTGTCCCAGCCCTCGTTGGAGGCGAGCACGGTGGCGTTGCCCGCGCGGTTCACCTCGAGGCGCGGAGCGGACAGGGCGGCGGCGACACCGAATCGGCCCAGGCCGGGGCCGATGCCGCGGATAAGGAGCGTGGCCTGGGTGGTGCCGGAGATGTTGAAGCCGACCGTGAGTGAGTCGCCGAGGAAGGCCACGGTGCCGCGGGTCGAGAGATTCACGAGCCGGCCCGGCGTGGGAGCAGGGGCGTCGGTCGCGCGGCTGTTGAGAAAATTGATCACGCGGCTGTTGCCCTCGCTGAAGAATTCGCGCTCGGCGGCGGCGACGGCGATTTCCGCCGCGATGTCGGCCGCGCGGGCCTTATACGCCGCGGGCAGCGCGGCGCCGACGGTGGCTGCGGAGGGGGTCGATGTCGGGTAGCTGTTCTCGTCGATGAGTTTGGCGGTCTTCAGAGCGGACCAGACGGCTTGCGCGTCGTCGGCGGTGAAGGGTGCGGTGAGCGCGAGGGAACGCAGGCGGCCGGAGTAGAGGGGGGATACGGTGGTCGCCACCACGCCGGTCGGGACGCCGCGGCCGAGCAGGAGCTGGCTCGCGTCGCGCGCGGCCTGGATGCCGGCGGCACCGAGTGCGTCGTCGTTGGATGCGAGGGCGAAGAACTGCGGGACCTTCGAGGTGACGGAGAGGGTGTCGATGCCGGCCGAAAGGAAGATCACGCTGCCTTTCACGGGCCGGGCCGGCGTGGCGCTGGCGAGCAGATCGGCGTAACGGGAGGCGGCGTTGGCGCCGGCGCCGCGTCCGGCGAAGAAAACCGGCTTGCCCGCGGCGATGGCGCCGAGGCTCACGAGGCGGTCGATGGCGGCGGCGTGGTTGAGCGCGTCAAGGTTGTTGGCAAGAACGGCGGGGGCGGCCCAGGTGCCGGCCGTGCGGTTGATGCTGTTGAGGGCAGCGACACCGTACCCGGCGGCGACCAGTTCGCGGGCGAAAAGCAGTTGGTTGGGCCGCTCGAACCATTCGGATGAAGTGCTGCCGGAGTCGTGCAGCAGGAAGACCAGTCCGGTGGCGTTGGCGGGGACCTGGTAGCTGAGCGTGGTGGAAACCGTCGTGGTCGTGTTGTTGGGGCCGGCTTGATTCTGCGGGTTGAAATTGGCGATCGCGGTCGGCGTCCAGACGGGAGCTGCCTTGTAGGTCGCGGTCAGGGTCGCCGCGGCGTTCGGCACGGTGATCGTGACGCGCGGGATCAGGGGAAGCTGGGCGCCGTTGCCGAGCACGGAAATGTCGCCCGTCCAGCGGTCGAAGACCTGACCCGCCGCCGGCGGGTTCGCGATGATGTCGATGCGGGAGCCGGCCGGAAAGGAGCCGCCGCCGCTGCCGGAATTGACGGTGAGGGCCACGGGCGCGCCGGTGCCAAGCGTCATCACGTAGGCGCGGACGGGGATGGTCACCACGTTCTGCAGGTTCACGTTGCACACGATCTCCTTCAGGCCGGCGGTGCCCGGCCGGTAGGTGATCGAGTTGGTGCCTTGGCCGCTGACGATCTGCGCGCCGCCCGAGGTGGTCCAACGGAACGTACGGTCGCCGTTCTGCGCGGCGGGCACCGTTGCGGTCACGCTGGTCGCGCTGGCGGCGACGGTCGCGTTGGTGGTCATTGTGCCGGCCGTCTCCGCCGAGAGCATCGCGACGCTGGCGGTCGGCATGTAGGTGGTTCCGGAGACGGACACGTTGACGGCGAGACTCACGGTGCCGGCGGCATCGGCGATGAAGGTTATGGCCTGGATACGTGCGTCGGAGGTGATGCGGCCTCCGGTGATACTCCACTGGTAGGACACGCCGGATGTTCCCGCCTGCCCTGCCTGTCCGAGCACGACAGCCGCGTTCGTGGCGGTTCCGACGAGCGCCCCGGCCGGAACGATGATGGTGGGCTGGGTGACCGCGTTGCCCCCGCCTCCCGGCAGAAGACCGCCCGCTCCGCCTCCTCCCGGAAGCAAAGCCCCGCCCCCGGCGTTACCACCGCCGCCGTTGCCTCCGCCACCGGGCGCGACGGGTGCGATCGGATTGGTAGGTCTCACCTGGGCGTGGAGTTCCGCTAGGCAGAGCAACGCGGAGGAAAGTGCGGCGGAGCGGAGGAGTCGGTTCATGGCGGGCGGCGGTCAGTGGCGGCGGCGGATTGTTAAGGAGACAATCTCTTTGGGACGCAAAAGGTGGGGTCTTGTTACCTGTTTCGCCAGTCTGGCGATGGGGCGAAGGTGGGTCGGGTCACCAAGCGCAGTGCGTTTCCACGTGTCGGGCCGAGCCGTCCCGCGCCCACCCGTCCAGTTGCGCTTGGTCCTTCAGCTGCTGTCCGCGTTGCCGCGGGACGGCCGCGAAAACGCTCGGGCACTCGGGTACGGCGGTCATGTCGCCCCAGAGTTTCTCGAATTGCGCGACGGGGAAAACATCCTCCTGGCCGTGACCCCAGCGTTTCTTCACGTCCTTGAGGGTGACGTAGGTCGGCACGCGGGCGGCCATCGTGCGAACGGCGGCGGCGGTGCGCTCGGCGTCAGAGAGCTCCTCCCGTTTCAGCCCGAAGAGCGCGAGCAGGCGGTCGATGTCGATCCAGCAGGTGTTGGTGCTGTAATAGGTGAGGGCGAACTCGTCCTCCTCGCGGGGCAGGGCGAGGCCCTCGACGAGACGCAGCCGGCCGTCGACGCGCGCGAGGCCGCCGCCGTGGTCCTCGATTCTCCGCGGAATCACTTCCCAACCGAGCGTGGCGCCGGAGTCGAGGAACCAGCCGAGCAAGCCGGGATCAGCCGTGGCTCCGAGGGTGTCGATGTTATGGGCGAGCAGGACCTTGAGTTGCGGGCGCGCCGCGAGGAGCGCGGCGAGCGTACCGTTCTTGATCAGGTTGGGGATCTCGAACCAATGCCCGACCGGGTGCAGGCACTGCGCGGGGGTGTTGTCCGTGTAATCGGCGCCTTCACCGACGGTACGGGCCCAATTGGCCAGCGCCGCGCGCACGCTGCCGCGCATCTTTTCCTTCTGCTCGTCGAGCCGCTGCTGGGCCGTTTCCTCCCAGGCGAAATGCAGGTCTCGGACCGTCGGCACGAGCCGCAGCCCGATCGATTTTCCGGCCGACAGCCGCACATCTAGCCCGTCCGCGGCCGCCGTCTCCGCGAGCCGGCGCTCGATCGCCGCGTGCGTGAGATGGCTGGTGGTGAACACGTGCGGCACCGCCGCGCCGAATTCCGTTTCTGTGCGGCGCGACTTCGCGAGGTGCACTTCCGCGAAGCTCCGGTGCTTACCGCCGAACTTCGCGAACGGATGCAGCGCCTTCGCCACCCCCGCACCCTGCGTCCAGCGGCTGCCGACCCCGGCAGCATACGTCACCACGGCGACCTCCCCGCGGCGTAGCGCGGCCTCGCCGGCGCGGCGGTGGGCGGCGTTTTCATTCGCCGCCTCGAAGAGGTCCCCTTTCGCGACATCCTCGACCCGCGTGCTCGCCGGCAGGCGGTTAAAGGCGAGGCCGATGCGGCCGGCGCGGAGGTCGGCGCGGATCTGTTCATGCTGGGCGCGGTCGAAACCGTTCTCCGCCAGCATCTGCTCCAGTTGCTCCGCGACCGATCCGGTGCCGTCGGCGGACGGCAGCATCCGGTCCAGCAGTGCCGGCAGCGCCCGGGCGAACTCGGGGCGGGTTCGGGCCGCGCGGGTGAAGCGCTGCAGATCCCCGCGCTCCCGCCCACTGAGGTCCCGTGCCTCGCGCCGCAGCGAGGCCGGCACCGTTTGCTCGTAATAGGCGGCGGGCAGCAGGGCCTCGTCGCCCCTCAGCAGGGCCGCGACCGTTCCCTGCTCATTGATCGCGAAATCGTACACCACCGGGTCCATCGCGAACGGCAGCGAGGTCTCCAGCTCACGCTTGGTCGCAAGCATGATCTCCAGCAGTTTTTGCTGCGCCTCGGCGCGGCGGTGCGGGGCGAAAATGAAACCCATGCCGCCGCCCGACATCCCGCCCAGCATCCAGAAGCCCCAGAAGTCCTCCCCGAACGCGGCGCGGGCGCGTTCGATCAGCAGCTCGGTGTAGCGGTTGCTCACCCACGGTATAATGCTCTGGAGGGGGCCGAAGAAATTCTCCGTGAGCGCGCGGCCCAGGGCCCGGATGTTGCCCGCGGCCAGCAGCGCAAGGATCTCATCGAGCGTCGCGACGGCCTGGAGCCGGGCCGTCCATTCGGGACCGCAGCGCAGGAGATACTTCTCCGTCGCCATCTCGAGGATCGGACCGACGTTCTGCGCCATCCCGCCGTGGACCAGCACGAGCGACTCCTGCAAGCGGCGTCGCGCCTCCGCGGGAATTCGGTCCAGACCGAGCAGGGTGTGTCGCGGCAGCAGGCAACCCCGGCTCACACCGTGCTCCGGGTCGCCGGGCGAGGCGGGCGTGCCCTCGATCAGTTTGATGCCGGGCCAGAGGCCACCGGAGTCCTGCCAGCCACCACCCGAGCCGCCGAGCCATTCGCCGAGGATGGCGCGAGCGGCGACCATGCGCCGCTCCGGCTCCGTCATCGGCCCCGTGAGCGAGCCGATCTGCGATGTCGCTCGCATGCAGACGCCGATCAGGGCGCCAAGCAGGTTGGTCGAGACCGCGAGCCGCGAGCCCTTGGGGATGCGGTTGACGTTGCTGACGAGCTCGAAGCCGCGTCCGTGGCCGCAGACGCCCGCGAGCAGTTCCGCGAGGCCGGCGCCCGAGCGCTCGATCCCGGGCGGCACGATGCCGGCCGCGATGATCGCCGCCTTGAGGAGCCCGAGATGGTCGCGACCGAAATCGAAGACATCGTCGATTGTCGCCAGCACCGCTTGCGCGCCGAGGTCGACGCTCGCGAGGCGGATCACCGGCTCCGGGATCACCCTGAAGTAGGCCTCGACCGGAGGGCGCGGGGCCGCGTCGCGGCCGTGCACACCGAGGTCGATGGAGACATTCAACACCCGCGCGCCCTCGGGGAAATCCATCCCGAGGAAAAAGATGTCGCTCCACCCGCAATGGGTGAGGTCCATGCGCACCGCCGTGAGCTCCCGCAGGAGCGGGAAGGCCGCGGGGTCCTCCGCGGGCGCGAGCAACTCGCGCCTCACCCGTAGCGGCTGGTCCTCCGGGTGACCCAAGCGGAACATCCACGCGTTGCCGCGGGTCGAGCGCACCGTCCGGCGCACCTGGTCGGCCAGCGTCTGGAAAGCCAGCGCGTGGTGCGCGGCGGCGAGCGCGCTGGCCAGTGTCTCGCTGGGACCTGTCTGATCCTGCGCGCGAAGAAAGACCGAGATCGCCTCCTCGAATCGCCGTTCCAGGAGGTGTCGGAAACCGTCGTGCGGCACGCGACCTGCGCGGGTCAGCCCGGGCTGCGCCGGCAGGTGGTAACGTTGGATCGCCGCGATGAAGAACAGCGCGCGTACCCTCCGGTACAGGTTCGTCTCGCGCCTCCGGTACGCGTCGAGCTCGCGGCACGCGGCGAGCAGCTCGTCCAGCGAGCGTCCCTCGCACCAGTGCTCCAAGGCGGTGTCTCGGACAGAGGGAACCTCCGACGAGATGATCTCAACCAGGCCCGGTCGCATCGGCGTCTTAGTCGACACGGGCGGCGAGCAGTTCCACCAGCTGCGTGAGCACGCGATCGCGGTCGCGTCCGGAGAGCGACAGCGCCAGTTGCGCGAAAAGGAGCCCGTACGGGGCGCCGATGTCGAAGCGGCGACCCGCCACGCTGAGCGCGAGGTGTCGACGGCGCGCGGCGAGCAGGTGCAACGCGGGAGAGAGCCCGAGCGGGCGGTCCGGTTCCGCGCGGCCCAGTTCGTCGAGAAGCCCGAAGGTTTCCGGCCCCAGCACGTGCATGCCGAAGAAGCAGAGGTAGAAGCCGGCGCGCAGGCCGGGCACGATCAGCTGCTGTTCCGCGACGGTGGGCGTCGGTTTTTCCAGGACCGACTCAACTTGATAAAGGGGGCGTTCGCCACCGACCAGCCGGCCGCCCACGGCGCCGAAAGCCGTAAGCTGACTCTCGCGCGTCGGTTGCACGGCCGAGACGGTGGTGCCCTCGGCGACCGCCACGTCGATCAGCTGGCGCGCGCAGCTCGTCGCTGTGCGGGAGACCGGCAGATGGTCGCCGACCAGATGGAGAAACGGTTCGTCGCCGATGAATCCGCGACCGCAGAGCACCGCGTGGCCGTAGCCACGCGCCGCCGCCTGCGGGATGAAGCGAACGCGGTCGCGCAGCGCACCGCAGGCCTCCGCGTAGGCTCCCTCGTCCCCGGGGCACACCACCACGCCGAATTCCTCGATGCCGGCGCCGGCGGCCTCCTCCAGCACGACCTGCAGGGCTGACTTCGACTCGCCGCGCGGATCGATCAGCGTCTGCAACGGCAGGGTGCGCTGCCGGGGGTTGGCGGCGGTGACGAGGACTTTGCGGATCTTCATGCGGGGAGCGGCTAGCGGAACGTGGGAGGTGGACTCCTTCGCCTCAAGCTCGGCCTTCCGCCCGCCGCAGCGGTTGACCACGGCGTCAAATTACCCTCCTCTTTGACCCCCATGCCCGCCAAAACCGCCCGCCGTCGCGCCACGCAGCGTAACCCGCTCGTGCTGGACGGGGTCGTGCACATCACACGGCAGGTGCACTTCAACTCGGCTCACCGGCTCTATAACCCGAACCGGAGTCTGGCGTGGAACCAGGCCAAGTTCGGCCTTTGCACCAACCCTCACTGGCACGGCCACAACTACGTGCTGGAAGTGACGGTAAAGGGCCGGCCCGATCCGGAGACGGGCTACATCATGGACCTGTCGGAGCTGAAGCGGGTCCTGCACGTGGCGGTCGTGGACAAGTGCGACCACCGCAATCTGAACGACGAGGTGGACTTCCTGCGCGGCGCGACCCCGTCCACCGAGAACCTCGTCATCGCCTTCTGGCGCGAGATCGCTCCGCACCTGCCTCCGGGTGCCAAGCTGCACCGCGTGAGGCTCTACGAGACACCCCGCAACTTCGCCGATTTCTTCGGCCCCGAAGCTTCCCCCTGAACGTGGGGGTAACGGGGCTGGAAGCGGTTGTTATCGTCCCCCAACCGCCCGGCCCGCAGATGCCCGAACCAAAAACGAGATGAAGAAGAAACCGATGTTCCTCCATGAGACTGCCGGCGGCGTGCCGCCCCTCATGGGCCGAAAGTTTGATGCCGGGTTTGTCCCCGGGCCCGCGTATCTCGACACGCTGCCCGACATGATGGAGGCGGTGAATGCCGCGGAGGGTGCGCGCGTGCCGATCCAGCAGGTCGGCTGCGCCAACTTCCGCCTGCCGCTCCGTTTCCGCACCGCGGCCGGCCGCGAGGTCACGCTCGAGACCGCCGTCACCGGCACCGTGTCGCTGCAGGCCGGCCTGAAAGGGATCAACATGGGCCGCATCATGCGTTCGTTCTACGAGCATGAGGACGAGGTCTTCACGTTCGAGACGCTGCGCCGGCTGCTGCTGAAGTACCAACGGAAGATCGATTCCTTCCACGCGCGGATCCGCCTTTCCTTCTCCTACCCAATCCGCCAGCGCAGCCTCCGCAGCGGCCTTTCGGGATGGCAATATTACCGCGTCGCGTTCGAAGGCACGATGGATCGTACCGGCGCGTTCCGGCGCGTGGTGGAGTTCGACTTCGTCTACTCGTCGACCTGCCCGTGCAGCGCCGAGCTCGCGGAGCACGCCCGGCACACCCGTGGTTCTTACGCGACCCCTCACGCCCAGCGTTCGAAGGCGCGCGTCCGCGTGCTGCTCGCGCCACGTCGGAACCTTTCGTTGGAGGACCTTCAGCGCCACTGCCTCAACGCCCTGAAGACGGAGACGCAGGTGATGGTGAAGCGCGAGGACGAGCAGGCTTTCGCCGAGCTCAACGGCGTGCACATCAAATTTGTCGAGGACGCCGCGCGGCTCCTCTACCGCGAGCTCGCCGGCGACGCGCGCATCGCCGACTTCGAGGTCGCTTGTTCGCTCCTCGAGTCCCTGCACTCCCACGACGCCGTGAGCGTCATCTGCAAGGGAGTGAAGGGCGGATTCACCGGCGACTTCATGGACTTCGGCTCGCTGCTCTGCTGAGCGACGCGCTTACCCTCCGCTTTCCCCATGGAAAAACCTGTCGTGCTGGTGACCGGCGCGTCGCAAGGCCTCGGTGCGGCGATCGCGCGGACCTTTGCGGCCGGGGTGCCCGGCGCACGGCTCGCCCTCGTCGCGCGCGGCGTGCGTGGCTTGGCGTCCACCGCCCGGGCCTGCGAGGCGGCGGGCGCCGAGGCCGAGGTGTTTCCGTGTGACGTGGCCGACGAGGCCGCGGTGGCGGCGATGGCCGCCGCGGTGAACCGCCGCTTCCGGCGGGTCGACGTGCTGGTGAACAACGCTGGGGTCTTCGCGGGCGCGCCCTTCGCGGAGCTCGCCGTGGCGGACTTCGACCGCATCGTCGCCGCCAACCTACGGAGCGCATTTTTGGTCACACGGGCGTTCCTGCCGGCGATGCGCCGGCGCGGCCGGGGTGATGTCTTTTTCATGAGTTCCATCGCCGGCCTCGGGGCCTATCCGAACGGCGCCGCCTATTGCGCCGCCAAGGCGGGCGTGACCGCGCTGGCGCGCGTGCTGCGGGCCGAGACCAAGGGCACGGGGCTCCGCGTTTGCTGCGTGCATCCGGGCGCGACCTGGACCCCGTCGTGGCGCGCGAGTGGCGTTCCGGCGGAACGCATGATGCCCGCTGCTGACGTCGCGCGCGCCTTTCTTGATGTCTGGCGGCTCTCGCCGCGCACCGTCGTCGAGGAAATCGTCCTGCGCCCGGCGGGTGGCGATATCTGACGCCGCCTGCCCCGTCAGGGGCGGAACCGCACGGGTTTTCCGGTCTGTCGCGGGAGGAAAACGAGCGTGACCTGCCTCTCCCCCTCGCGGACCCGCACGGAATTGATCTGGTTGGGAAATTGTTCGCCGAGCGCGTTATGGTGCAGCCTCGCGCCCTCGACTCCGCCCGGCAGCGGGATCTCGAAGTGGAACCAGAGTTCGTTCGTTTCCGCCTTCGCCTCGCGTCCGACCCAGCGCAGAGCGGCCGGTTTTCCGTCCCGCGCCAGCACGGTGAACTTTTCGGTCAGGTAGGCGCGGGTGGCCTCGTCGAATTCCGGGGCGGGTGTCTTTTCGAGCGAGAGGCGTTTGCGCGCGTGGACGCTCAGCGCCGCCTCGAAGTCGTCGATGAACACGCGGAGTGAAACTTCCAGTGACCCCGTCGCGGCGTTGTAGTCGGCCTCCGCGACGGAAGTGTGGATCGGGTGGGCGTGCCCGCCGGCCGTCGCCAGCAGCAGGGCGAGCGTCCCGATGGCGGCGCGCAGCAGCCGATTCATCGTTTCCCGCCCGGGGCGTTCAAAGGAGCGCGCCTTGCTCCCCGCCGGTGGCGGCGCGGAGCCCGATCGCGGTGTATCCCTTGGCGGTGATAACGCGCCCCTGCGGGGTGCGTTGGAGGTAACCTTCCTGAATCAGGAAGGGTTCATGCACCTCCTCGAGTGTCTCCGCCTCCTCGGCGACGGCCACGGCGATCGTGCTCATGCCAACGGGGCCACCGCGGTAATTCTCGGCGATCACCCGCAGCATGCGCTTGTCCATCTCGTCGAGTCCCGCGGCGTCGATCTCGAGCAACTCGAGCGCGCGCGAGGCGACCGGCTTGGTGACCGCGCCGCCGGCCCGCTCGAGCGCGTAGTCGCGGACGAAGTTGATGAGGTTATTGGCGATGCGCGGCGTGCCGCGGCAACGGCGCGCGATCTCGCCCGCCCCGTCCTCGTCGATCGTCACCTTCAGCAGCCCGCAGCTGCGGCGGACGATCTGCTGCAGGGTCGCGTGGTCGTAGTACTCCAGTCGCGTCTGGAGGGTGAAACGGGAGCGGAGCGGGGCGGTGAGCAGGCCGCTGCGGGTGGTGGCGCCGACCAGCGTGAACCGCGGCAGGGTGAGGCGCACGCTGCGGGCGTTCGGCCCCTGGTCGATCATGATGTCGAGGCGAAAGTCCT
>JAURJO010000474.1 GCA_030832235.1 Verrucomicrobiota bacterium | reverse complement strand
TGCGCCGGATCACCTGTCGCGTCCAGTCGTGCCCGGCATGGGCCATGTTGAGCCGGACGACGTCAACGCCGGCCGCAAGCAGTTGGCGCAGGTTTTCCTCGGACTCGGTGGCGGGACCGAGGGTGGCGATGATCTTCGTGTGACGGAATCCCGTCGGCGGAATGCCGGATGCCACCCGAAGAGGGTGGTTCGCGTGGGTGCGCCGACGTCCAGATCCCGCCGGCCAGGCGGCGGATGTAGCGCGCTCCGAAGGCACGTCAAAACTCGGTGGTGAGGGACAGGACCGCGCGGCGCGGGAGACCGATGGTGGCGGCGGTGGGCTGGTAGTCCGTATCAGTGATGTTCTGTAGGCTGAGCTGGGCCTTCAGCTTGGTTTTGCCCCACTTCCAGTCGTAGCCGGCCGAGGCATTCCAGAGCGTGTAGGCCGGCGCGAACAGTTCCACGTTGCGGGTGTCCAGCGCCTTGGGTCCGACGTAATTGAATCCCGCGCCCAGCCACAATCCCTTGAGGCCGCCGGACTTGAAGGCGTAGCGGGTCCAGAGATTGCCGAGGGTCTTGACGGACTGCCACGGATGCGCGCCGCGGTAGTAGGCCATGCCGACGGGCATGGAACGATTGCGGATGTCCTCCTGGGCGAGGCTGCCGAAGATCTGCCAGTTGGCGGTGGGGGTGTAGATGAATTCCCATTCGATGCCGCGGCCTCTGACCCCGTTGTCCTGGCTGTCGGTGCTGAAGCTGTTGCCCAGGATCTGTTGGCCGACTGTCAGGACGACGTCGCGCTGGGTGATCTCGTAGACCGATAGCGTGGAGGAGAATTTACCCTCGAGGAGATCGGTCTTCACGCCGAGATCGTAGCCTTCGCCGCGGACCGGCACCGCCTGACCGGTGAAAACCTGCTGCGGCAGACCCTTGGCGTCGGTCGCGATGCCGCGCAGCACGGGTTGCGTCGGCAGCGCGTACGACTGGCTGTAGGAAGCGTAGAGCAGGACGCCCTTGGCGGCCTTGTATCCCAGACCGACCTGCGGGATGGTTTTGCTGAAATTGGATTTGATACCCGGTGTCGTTGAAACGCGGTAATCGGTGACTTCCGTGGTGGAGCGGTTGTGGCGGAAGCCGGCCACCGCCTGCAACTGGTCCCGCAGGAAGCTGCCGTTCAGCACGAGGTAGGCGGCCTGGTCCGTTCCCTTCTGCAGCGTGTTCGTGTTCAGGATGGGCGTCGTGCTGAGCGAGTTCGAGGTGTCCCGGTTGATGTAATACGTCGGGCTCGCCGGGTTTACATCCCAGGTGCGGAAGTTCGGGGCGGCGAGGGTGCCGTTGCTCTGGATGAGGAAATCGGTGTTGTCGTTGCGGGCGTGCAGCAGGCCGGCGAGCGGCTTGATCGTGCCCCAGCTGAACGTGTGGCTGCCCGCGAGGTCCGCCTGGAAGTTGGTGGTCTTCGTGCCTGCGGTTTGCCAGCGGGGACGGCGCACATGCACGGCCGGTCCCGGGGTGCCGTTCTGGGTCGCCACGGCGAGATCCGGGTTTTCGAGAACGCGTCGCGCGAAATCGAGATTGGCGGCGAGCTGCTGCGCCGCGCTCAGGGCGTTCCAGGCCGGGGCCACGGCCCAGACACCGTTGGACAGCACCAGCGAATTCGGCGGCGCCACGAACAGGGAGTTGGCGACGCCGGTCTGGAACTGGCCGTTGTTGCTGTCGTTGTGTCCGAAGCCGGCGCGGCCGCTCCAACGATCGCCCAGCTTGACGCTGAGTTCGGCGTTAAGGCTGCTCAGGACGGTATCCCGGTAGTCGTTCCGGCTCGATTGATTGAAACGGCGGGAGAAACCGGACCAGCGGTTGAGGTAACCCGGATCGGAGGAGTTGCGGTAGCCGGCGGCGAGATCGAGCCCGCCCTGGTTCACGAGGGCGGCGGCGCCCGAGGGGTATCCCAGCGAGCCGTCAAAGGAACGGGCGACGGAGAGCGGTGTGGCGATCGAAACCAACGGCAGCAGGTTGGCCGGCGGGGTCTCCTCCCGGTGGAGACGTTGGTAAGAGATGCGCAGGGAGGCCGATGGGGTGATGTTCCAGGTCAGTCCCGGTGCGAGGACGGAGGCCCGGCCTTCGGAATGCTCGACGTACTGCAGTTCGTTGCTCCACGACGCATTGACGCGGAACAGCAGCTTGTCGCCGATCAGCGGCTGGTTGATGTCGGCCGTGGCCCGCAGGTAATCGTAGCTGCCGCCGGCGAGACTGACGACGCCGAAGGCCCGGGAGACGGGGCGCTTGGTGATGTAATTGACGGTGCCGCCGGGGGCGATCTGGCCGTACAGGAGTGAAGCCGGGCCCTTCACGACCTCGACGCGCTCCAGATTCACCGTGTCGACGTAGGTGTTCCCGCGGTCCGACTCATAAAAGCCGTCGCGTTGCGGGGCCTGGGTGAATCCGCGGATGTTGAAGGCGTCGCTGCCGAAATTGAAACCGCGCGCACCGCTCGAGACGCCGGCGGAGTTTCTAACCGCATCGTAGAGGCTGACCGAATTCGTATCCTTGATGAACTCGGGAGTGATGGCGCTGATCGCGAACGGCAGGTTCAGGATCGGGGTGTCGATGCGGGTGGCGGAAACCGAGCTCGCGGCCTTATAGCCGATGTCGCCGCTGGTGCTGACCTGAAATGGGTTCAGCATCACCACCTTCTCGTCCTGAGGCCGCTCGGCCGAGGTGGAGGACGCGGAGGGGGTCTGGGCGGACAACGAGGCGACGGCTAAGAGGCAGGATATGAGGCGGTACCTGGGTGCATTCATGATGGTGGGAGTTTTCGGGGAAACAGGCTGGGAAACTTGAGATCAGATGCGTGCGCCCGAGCCGTGGCGTCCGGTGCTCCGGACCGGGAGCTGGCGAGGCGAAGGAGATAAACCGGACCAGGCGCCAACGCGCCGCTGGCGCGGCCCAAAAGTGGAAACGCGAAAGCTCAAAACGGCGCCGACGATATCGGAATTCCGCGTAGCCTGAATGGACGTACCGCGCGTCCATCAGGATTTTTTGAACGGTGATCGTCCCGGCGCCGCAATTCGACGGCCCAGGACCCGCCGACGGAGCGCGGAGCGTCAGCGTTTCACGTTCTCCTCGTTCAGGAGTCCCGGAGGGCCGC
>JAURJO010000473.1 GCA_030832235.1 Verrucomicrobiota bacterium | reverse complement strand
TAATCCGTCCGTCGCCGACCGCCGCGACGAGGCGGTCGTGCTCTCGCCCTTTCAGGTCGGCGCCGAGTCCGAGCGCGGCTACCAGTCTACCGCGATCCTGCAGGGCGGGCGCGGCCGTATCGACCTCGCCGACGTCGCGGGTCAGGTGCAGGTGTTCACGCGGGAGTTCCTCGAGGACATCGCCGCGAACACGACCGACGAGGCATTCCTGTTTTCTGCCACTACCCAAACGTATTTCGATAACGTCAACGGCAGCGCTGATTCGCGCCCGGGCTCGCGCAACACCGCCGACGATGCCGGCAACTCCCGCGGACTCGGCAATGTCGACCGTACCCGCAACTACTTCCGCACCACGATCGAGAGCGATTCGTACAACACCGAGCGGTTCAGCTTGGTGAGCGGCGCCAACGCCGTGCAGTTCGGCCTCGGTGGCGCGGCGGGTACCGCGGAGAGCTCGACCCTTCGCGCCAACCTTGCGCGTAACCGCCAGCGCGTGCAGTTGCGGGCCGACAGCTATGGTTCCGAGCGCACCGTGATCGACGTCAGCCAAGTGCTGGTGCCGCGAAAGCTGGCCGTGCGGCTCGCGACGCTGCGTGAGAACCGGGAGTTCTTCATCCAGCCCGGTTACGAGGATAACCGCCGCGCCTTTCTCGCCACCACGTACCAGCCTTTTTCGCGTACAACCGTCCGCATCGAGGGCGAATACGCCCACCGTCGTGACGCCCGTCCGACCACCACGTTGCCGCGCGACGCCGGGTACTTGTACTGGCTGGCGATGCAGCGCGCAGGCACGCCGCAGGTTTACCTTAACCGCGCCTCGACGGCGTCAACCGCGGGCCGGCCCGCCGCGCCGAGCTATCTGTTGTCCGACGGCACCTCGCGGGCCTACTCCTTTAATACCAAGTCTCTGCTCTACGTGCTGCCGCAGAACTCGGTGCCGGGCTTCACGCAGTTTCAGGACGTCCGGAACACGGTGTTCTTCAATATCGCCGATGGCGGCGCCACGTCGGGCAACACGCAGACGCTCGTCGATCCCGGCCTGCCGCTCTATACCAACACCGCCGGCTGGTCGCGGTATAATTTCCGCCGCAGCCGGAACGTCACGGCCACGATCGAACAGCGCTTGGCCGATCGCACGTTCCTCGAATTGGGCGCGTCCTATGAGTTTTACCGCAACCAGACGGCCCAGATCTTCGCGAACAACCAGTACGATGTGCTCGTCGACATCAACCGGTTCCTGCCCGACGGCGTGACGCCCAACCCGCTCTACGGGCGCCCCTACATCGAGGCCAATAACTCGACGGGGCAGGGGAATTGGGCGGATTTCTATCTCTACCAGTACCGGGCCGTCGCCACGCACGATCAGGACTTCACGCGGAACCCGGGCTGGACGCGCCACCTCGGCCGGCACCGGCTGGCATTATTCGCGAGCTACGAGGATTCCGCGACTTACACGCTCGCTCAGCTGCGAAACCTCATCGTCGGCAAGCCGAGTTTCCTCTCGGCGGCCGCGCGCGACAATCCCTTGAGCGTCGAGCGGGTGATGTACCTGCGCCACTACCTTCCGCCGTTCGGCGCCAGCTCCAATCCGCACGACTACGGGATCTCCGCGTTCAGCGCTTACGGCGACATCATGGAGACGATGTGGTTCACCACCGCATCAGGGGAACGTTTCGGTGTCACCGCCTTCGAGAATCCGGTCGGCGGCGTCGGCACCGCCCCATCGGCGAATCACCTGCAGCGCGGTTCGCTCGCCGCGTCGACTTCCAGCACGTTTCTCCGCAATCACCTGGTGGCAAATCTCGGCGTGCGCTTCGACCGCGTCCGGAACTCGAACTTCGGGTCGTTCCAGCCTGTGCTTTCCGACGGCCCCCCCACGCCGGCGAACCCATTGGGCACCGGCTTTCGTGCCTATGCCGACTTCCGGCACAAGGAGCCGCCGTCGGTTTGGACGCCGTATCGCACCGCCACACGTTTCAACTACGGCTTCGTCGTCCGCCCGCCGGGCTCGCTCGCGCGCTGGCTGTCGTTCGGCTACGATTACTCCCGCAACGCCTCGCTCAACGAGGTCGCCGTCGTGCGCGACGTCAACGGCACCGTCCTCGAGTCCCCCTATGGCGAGTCCCACGAGTACAGCGTTCGCGTGCGCCTGCTCGACGACCGCCTCAACGTGAAGGTCAACGTCTTCAATTCCCTTAACCGCAACATCACCCTGGCCGACAGCGGACTCCGCCAAAACCTTATCTACTTCGAACAGCAGCTCTACCAGAACGACGCCAAGTACCCCATCAACCCGTTGTTCGCCGAGACGCGCAATCCGCTGGTGGGAGAGTTCCGTCTCCCCGGTGACCGCAACAGCCGTGGCATCGAGGCCGATCTCACGTTCAATCCCACCCGCGACTTCCGACTCTTCTGGAATCTCGGGCGCACCCAGACCTCGCTCGACGACATTTCCGCTCAGCCCTGGCTCGATTACATCGCCGCCAAGCTCTCAGTGTGGCGAACGATCGGCGGAAACTGGTCCGCCGCGCCCTACGACGCCACTCGCACCGTGGAGTCGGCATTCACGCAGCTCATCCAAGGTCCGCTCGACGACATCGCGGCTAGTCTCGGGGAGCAGGGCGGCAACGCCCAGACGTGGCGCTCGAGTCTCGTCGCGACGCAGGGTTTCTCGACTGGCCGGCTCAAGGGAGCGTCGATCAGCGCAAACTTCCGCTATCGAGGACCCTCGATCATCGGCTTCCCCAACAAGGTCGATGCCAAGGGCAAGGTGC
>JAURJO010000472.1 GCA_030832235.1 Verrucomicrobiota bacterium | reverse complement strand
TGATCATACGATTTCGGACGCAGGCGCCGTAACAAGAACCGGATGTCTTCCTCGTCACCGGCAAAGCCGGGTAGCGGGGAGCGGCACGCCCGGAGCTTCAGGGCCAGAAGGTAGGCGGCAGTCGGCAGCGTGATCCTGAGGCCGGG
Source organism: Verrucomicrobiota bacterium (assembly GCA_030832235.1). Lineage (GTDB taxonomy): Bacteria > Verrucomicrobiota > Verrucomicrobiia > Opitutales > Opitutaceae > ER46. The sequence continues at coordinate 8,498 of JAURJO010000472.1, read as the reverse complement.
GCCGAAATTGGCGTCGGTCCAGACCCGCTTTTCCTCCTTCGGTGCCAGGAACTGCTGTACGTCAGCGTTGAGCCAATCCGGCGGCAGGTTCTGTTCCCGCGCAACCTGCGCAATCAGCGGCTCCGCGGCGGCCGTGGGTCGGATCAGGCCGTCGACGTCACGGGTGGATTCGCGTGAACCGTAGACCAACGTGAAGACCGCCCCCCCGTAGAGGGAAAGTTCAAGCACCAGTCCCCGCGCTTGCGCCAGCTCCCCTAGGCGACGCAAAGCCGCGGTGAGGCGGGTCTTGTTCAGAAGGTCATATGGCATTAAACAATACGTAACGGTTTATAAGAATTATGCGAGTCCCTTCACGTGATGCGATCCCGCGCAGTGTTTCATCAGCGAGGGTTATCCGGGCGGGCCGCGAGTTCGCTCAAACGTTCGTCCGTGAGGGCGGCCTGAAGTACAACGTCCAGAGGCAGGGCACGCTCTACGCGACGGGCGTGAAGCTCACCTACTGAGGTGCGTCACGTCGCGTTTGGAGCAGGTTCCAAGCAGGTTACGCGGAGAGCACCGGAGGACCCGGAGGGCTCGAGGCAAGTTTTGCCCACGGAACCCTCGGAAGACGCGGAAACGGGACAAGCCGAGAGGGAAACCACGAAAAGCCAGCGCGGCTCCGCCGCAGGCGAGGTATGGTTCAGGCCGCGCCGCCCGGGGAGGGATGAGGGAGCGCGAAAGGGAAGAGGGGAATTGGCGGAAGGAGTTTCCGACGATCCGAGGGAGCCCGCCTTCGGTGAGGCTACGGTGGGAAACGCCTGCGGCTACACTGCACGCGTTTCGTGAAGAAGGTGAGTCTGGTATATCTGGACGAAAGTCATTCCGTGCCGCCGCGGCCGGTCGCCTATCACGGTTTGGCCGGCTCTGGATCCACCACGCGCTCCCGGCCGATTTTTACGGTGCCTTCGGGCAGGAGGTGGCGGGCGAGGAAGTCTTCCAGTTGGCCGTAGAAGCCGACCGACGCTTTTTCGTCGCGGAACCCGTGGCCTTGGCGGCGTTGAGAGACGGATTCGTAGGATTTCCCGTGCTTCTTCAGCTGGGCCTCCAGGCGGGTCCAGTGGTCGATCTTCACGCGCGGATCCTTTTCCCCGTAGGCGTGGAGGGTGGGGACGCGGATACGTTCCACAAAGTTCACCGGTGAGGTCGCGGCGCGGTAGTCCGTGTTTGGGCCGACCCATTCCTCGCGGTAGCTGAACTCGCCGGCTTCGCGGTACGCGTCCTCGCCGCGGTGCTTGAAGGTGATCTCTAGGTCGGAAGCGCCGACGTAATTCACGCCGCAGCGGTAGAGTTCGGGCGTGAGAGTGAGCCCGGCGAGCGTGGCGTATCCGCCGTAGCTCGCGCCGTAGATGGCGATGCGCGCGGGGTCGGCGATGCCTTCGGCTACGGCCCATTTCACGCCGTCGGTGAGGTCATCCTGCATGGCGCGGCCCCATTGCTGGCGGCCGCGGTTGATGAACTCCCGGCCGTAGCCTCCGGATCCGCGGTAGTTGGGCTGCAGCACGGCGTAGCCGCGCGAGGCGAGGAACTGCGCGTCGGCGTCAAAGCCCCACGAGTCGCGGACGCCAAACGGTCCTCCGTGCGGGTGCACGATCAACGGCACGCGGCGGCCGGCGGCGTTGGGTGGGAGCGTGAGGTAGCCGTGGATGATCAGCCCGTCGCGCGCGCGATAGCTCACGGGCCGGCGCGGCTGCAGCTGCGCGGGATCGATGCGCCGCATGCGTTTGAAGAGGGTCAGCGAGCCCGCCTTCTCATCGAGGACGAAGTAGGTGCCGGGCTCGCGGTCGTGGGCCACCCAGACGAGTTTCACGGTCTGGTCCGTGGACTCGCTGGTGATGCGAACCTCGGAGCCGGTGAATGTGTTCTCCAGCTTGGTCTGCAGGGCGGCGCGGTCGGCGTCGAACCAGTGGTGACGCCGGCGGTCGGTCTCGTAGGCGATACCGAGCAGGCGCGTGCGGCCGGGCGTCGTGACGATCGCGTCGTCCAGCTCGCCCTCGGCGGGGGTGAACAGCGGTTCGCCGAGCGATCCGGTCGCGGTGTCGTAGGCGTGGAGCGCGCCGCGGTCGTGCTTCTGGCGCGAGATCAACCAGAGCGTGCGGTTGTCGGAGGCGAAGGCGATCGGTTGCCAGTCCTCCTGGTAGCCGTGAAACGGATGATGCGCGATCTCACGGAACGTCGCGCCGTCGTCAGGCCGGTGTTCCCAGATGACTTCGCGGCCGACGAGCCGCCCGCGGACGCGGAGGGCGCCGCGGTTGTCGCCGAGCAGGAGAACGTTGCGGTCGCTCTCCTTGAACTCGAGCACCGGCGAACGGGCGCGGTTCAGGATGTTCAGGCGCGCGACAATGGCGGCGCCGCCGAGGAAGGTGGCGTTGTCGATGTTTTCGGCGAAGTAGCCGGCGACGAGGATCCGCTGCGGGTCAGCCGGCAGCTCATCGAGGATGTTGGCGACGTTACCGACGAGGTTGTCCTCGATCCGCTGCGATTCTGCCAGGCGGAGGACGTTGCGGCCGGTGAGGTCGGTGGAGCCGATGAAGAAGGATTCGTTGCCGCCGACATCAGCCATGAACACGAGACGGTCGTTACCCTTCCAGAAGAACGAGACCAGGCTCTCGTCCTCGCCCCGCAGGACCATGCGCGACTCACCCGTAGCGCGCTCGAAGACCCCGAGCGCCAGCCGCCGCTCGTGGGGAAAAAGGAACGCGATCCGCTTGCCGTCGGGAGACAGCCGCGGCTGCCGGACCTCCGGCAGGCCGAAAAGCTGTTCGATGGTCGGAGGGGCAGGGGAGGCGGGCGCGGCGGGTTGGGCAGCCGGCGAGGCGGTCGCTATCGTGGCGATCAGCGCGGTTGGCAGCAGCAGTGTGCGGAGAAAGGGAAGGCGGCCCATGCGGTGAGGTTGGGCGCCGGTCCGGTCCCTGCCAAGGCGGGGAGAGAGCCCTTCAGCGGGTTCGGGCCCTCTAAATGCCGGTTTGCATCATGGCCCGCCGTTCGCTTGCTTGGCCGGTTACAAAAGCACGGCCTCCTCCGGGGGCCCCTTTTGGTTCAACCAACCAAGCCAAACATGAACCTACCCAAGAAATCGGCCGTCGCCGCCCTCGCGCGCCTCGGCTTTGCCACCGCCGTTTGCGCGGGCGTCGCGTTCGCCGCCCAGCCGACGGTTTCCACCAATGATGTCCAGAAGATGGAGAAGTTCGTCGTCACGGGATCGCTGATCCCGATCGCGGCGGGCTCGCCGGCCATCCCGGTCACCGTCCTCGGCGCTCCCGAGATCGAGAAGACCGGTGTCAGCACCGACCTGCTCGACGTGCTCAAGAAGGCCCAGCCGGCTTTCTTCGGCTCGAACAACATCGGGTCCGAGAACGGCAACATCTCCTCGGGTTCGACCAACGGCGGCTCGCAAGTCTCCCTGCGCAACCGCGCGACCCTCGTCCTTATCAACGGCCGCCGCGCCAACATCTCGCCCGTCCTCGCGAGCGGTGGCGCCAGCTTCGTTGATGTGAGCGTGATCCCGATCTCCGCCGTCGAGCGGATCGAGGTGCTGTCCGACGGCGCGTCGGCCACCTACGGTTCCGACGCGGTCTCGGGCGTGGTGAACATCATCCTGAAGACCAATTACGCCGGCACCGAGATCGGCGGCACCTACGGTTGGAGCCCCAACACCGGAAACTGGGCCACCCGCAGCTATTACGGCATCGCCGGGGCCAGCTTCGGCAAGACCAGCCTGACTGTCACCACCGAGTGGAAGAACAGCGATCCGCTCATCCAGTACGAGCGCGACTTCGCCAAGGGCCAGTTCCGCACGCCGTCGTTCGCCGGTTCCATCAACCTCGCCGGCACGACCGACTTCTACTTCCTCGCCGGCAACCGCAACGCCCCCCCGCAGAACCTCGACCTCACGCCGGCGCAGGCCGTGGCGCAGGGCATCTACCAGGGCCCGCTCACCCAGGATCAGGTTTCCCAGTTCTTCGACCTGGCCAATTACCCGACCATGATCCTCGGCGCCCAGCGCCGCAGCTTCACGGCCGCGATCGAGCACAAGCTGAACGACACCACTTCGATCTTCGGCGACTTCATCTACTCGCTCAACGAGACCGAGTCGGTCCTCAACGCCCAGCCCGTCTCGGGCAATGTCGTGGCTTCCAACCCGAACAATCCGTTCAATGTCACGGTCACGGCGCGCAACCGCTTCGTGAAGTTCCCCCGCATCTACGCCAACCAGTCCACCAGCATCCGCGGCGTCGTGGGCATCAAGGGCAGCCTCTTCAGCGGCTGGAATTACGAGCTCGGCGGCAACTTCAACCGCACCGACCACGCCTACCGCAACAAGAACCTGATCGACGGCGTGAAGTACACGGACCTCGTGAACTCCGGCGCCTACAACCCGTTCGCCATCACGCAGAATCCCGGAGTCATCGAGAGCATGGTCGGCATCCAGTTCCGCAACTACGACAGCCAGCTCAACAGCTTCGACCTCCGCGTGAACGGCAGCCTCTTCAAGCTGCCCGCCGGCAACGTCCAGCTGGGCCTCGGCGCCGAGACGCGCTGGGAGTCCCTCAACTTCGTCAACGACCGCTTCGACCAGACCGGCCAGTGGCTGCAGGCCACCCCGCGCCAGCCGTTCTCGGCCCGCTCCACCACCGACGGCTTCTTCGCCGAGGTGCGCGTGCCGGTCTTCGGCGCCGGCAAGACCGCCCCGGGCTTCCACCTGCTCGAGATCTCCGCGGCCGCCCGCAAGGACATCTACAGCAAGACCTCTGACCCGACCGTGCCGAAGGTCTCGATGCGCTGGCTGCCGTTCAACGACGAGTTCGCCGTCCGCGGCTCCTACTCGGAGTCCTTCTCCGCCCCGACGCTGTACGACCTGTTCGGGCCCGTGTCGGTCGGCTTCACCTCGTCGATCAACATCACCCGCTACAACACGAGCGGCGCCTCGCTCGGCGTGGCTTCCGGTTCCCGCCAGTACCGCTCCCAGAGCGGCTCCAACTCGAGCCTGAACCCCTCGCAGTCCCGCAACTGGTCGGCCGGCGTCGTCTGGTCGCCCAAGTCGATCAAGGGTTTCTCGGTCTCGGCCGACTGGTTCAACATCGACGAGCGTGACCTGGTCTCCTCGATCAGCTCCACCCTCATCGTCAACGACGTCGAGCAGAAGGGTCCGGCTTCCGCGTACGCCAGCCTCGTCCGCCTCGGCACCAGCCTCGCGGGCGAGACCTACTTCGGCACGGGCCAGGCCATCACCTCGCCCGGCCAGATGACCAACCGGCCCTCCGACGAGGTCTGGATCTCCAACTCGATCGTCAACGTCGCCGGCTACTGGCAGGACGGCATGGATGTCGCGGCCAGCTACAAGTGGTCCGCCCAGGGCATCGGCAATTTCAACGCCTCCCTCGCCGGCACCTACATCCGTGAGTACGCCGTGCAGAGCCTGCCCGGCGGATCGGTCTCACGCTACCAGGACGGCTTCTCCGGCTCCGCGGTCTACCCGCGCTTCCGGACCCGCACGAACCTGGACTGGACCCACGGCAGCTGGAACGCGACCCTCGGCCACACCTTTGTTCCCGGAGTGGACGACCTCGCCTGGTCGACCGAGTACCGCGTGGCGAGCTACCACACGTTCGACCTGCGCGTCGGCCGCAGCTTCGCCAACTCCTCCAACCGTTGGCTGCGCGGTCTGCAGGCGACGCTGGGCGTGAACAATCTGGCGAACAAGACGCCGCCGCTCATTCGCTCCGAGGGCAACCAGTCCCACGACATCAGCACCTACGACCCGATCGGCCGCTTCATCTACGGCTCGATCAAGTACAAGTTCTGATCCTCTGAGCTGAATTACTCTCCCAAGCCGGGCCCGAAACGGCCCGGCTTTTTTGCGTCCGCTTTTCCAGCGAACGTTTGAAGGTCGTCGCCGACCTGATCCCGCCGCGCGCCGCTCAGTCGCCGCTGCGCACGGGCACCGGGGTGCCGACCTTCACGCGGCCCTCGGGGATGTTCATGTTGCGGTCGAGGAACGCCTCCACCTTGGCGTAGAACGCGAGTTTGTTCTCCAGCTTCCGGAAGCCATGGCCTTCGTTCTCCTCGATGATGGCCTCGAACTCCTTGCCGTGCTGCTTCAGCCGCGACTCGAGCTTCTGCCATTGGTCAAAGCGCACGCGGGGGTCGTTCTTGCCGTAGGCCGCCAGCAGGGGCGCGCGGATGGCCGGGATGTGGTTGATGGGATTCACCGCACTCATGCGGTCGGCGTCTTTCACCGGGTCGAGGTTCGTGATGTTGCGCGCTTCCTCCAAAATCCGGGGCGGAGTGAAACCGCGCCCGCCGCCCGCGCGCAGTTCCAGGTCGGCGACGCCGACGTAGTTGATGCCGAGACAGAACAAATCGGGCGTGAGCGTCAGCGCCGCCATCGTGGCGTAGCCGCCGTAACTGGCGCCGAAGATGCCCACGCGCGCGGGGTCCGCGTAGCCCTGCTCGATGCACCAGCGCACGCCGTCGGTCAGGTCGTCCTGCATCTTGCCGCCCCATTCGCGGTAACCGCCGCGCTGGAAGGATAGCCCGTAGCCGCCGGAGCCGCGGTAGTTGACCTGCAGCACCGCGTAGCCGCGGCTCGCGAGGAACTGGATCTGCTCGTTCCAGCCCCAGGTGTCGCGCGGGCCGTAGGGGCCGCCGTGCGGGATCAGGATCATCGGGAGTTTCTTCAACTCCTTGCCGGCGGGCACGCTGATGTAGCCGGGGATTTCCAATCCATCCCTCGCCTTGAAGCGGATCGGGCGCATTTCCGCCATGCGGGCCGGGTCGATCTTCGGGCGGGTACGGCCGATGACCGACATCTCCTGCTTCGCGCGATCAAAAAGGTAGAAGGTGCCGGGGTCGCGGTCGCTCGCGGCGAGAATGACCATGATTTTCCCATCCGCCGTGGAGCTGGCGATCTGGTTGCGCGTGCCGGGCAGCGCCCCGTCGAGATCCTTGGCGAGCTTCGCCATCTCCGGATCCAACCACTTCACTTCCGAGTAGTCGTCCGTGAAGCCGATGCCCGCGAGTTCGCCGGCCGGGTTGAAGATGAGGCCGTCGACCGCGGCGCGGGATGACAGGCCGCCGCGGCGGTAATTCGCCAGGCGGTCGCCGGGTTCGACGCGTGGATGATGGAACAGGACCGGGCCCCAATTTCCCGTTTCCGGATCGAGCGTGCGGATGGCCGCGGTGTCGTGCTCCATGAAACTCTTCACGTAAAGCGTGCGGCCGTCCTTCGCGAAGACCGACGGCCGCCAGTGAGGCTCAAGGGGTGAAGCTTCCTCGAAGAACATCGAGATCTCGCGGCTGAACTCGCCGATCACCCGCCACTCGTCCTTGCCGGAACTGCGGTACTTCACTCGCACCGGCTCGGTGAAATCGGTGCAGATCGCCACGCGGACGTTGCCGGCGGAGTCGGCGATCCACACGCGGGCGTTGATGTAATTCGACTCGTGGACGACCTCCCGGCCGTTGCGGATGTTGACCTTGATGACATCGCCGAGGCCCGAGTTGCCCCGCAGCCGGTTCATGAGGATATGATCAGGGTCCTTGGGGAGGAGGCTGACCAGTGTCTTGGGCAGATCGCGCTCGCCGGAGGGGGCATCGCCTTGCCCCATGCCGTCGGCCGTGGCCTCAACCCGCTCCAGTTTGTTGATGACGAGGAGGTTAGACCCGTCTGGATCGCACGCGAACATGCCGTACTGCTCCCGTCCGCCGTATTGCTGGGCGAAGAGGATGCGGTCGGGTTTCGCCCATACGTAAGAGACGACGCTCTCGATCTTCATGTCTGTGAGCCAGCGCAACTTGCGCGTCTCGCGGTCGAGGATCGCCAGATTCATCCGCTGGTTCTTGGGCGCCAGCCAAGTCAGGTAGCGGCCGGTGGGGGAAATCTGGACCGCCTGCATCTCAGGATCGGCAAAAATATCCTGAATCGCGGGCGGCTGTGCGGGCGCGGCGGCGAGTAACCCTGAGGCGAGTAGCAGCAGGGTGGGGATGAGGCGTAAGATCGACATGGGCCGGAATCAGAAGCGTCAACCCCCGGAGTCAAACGTGGCTCGCGGTAATCGCGTCGGCTTCACGCCGGCAAACTGCGAATAGAACTCCGGGTGAAAATCCAAGGTTCGGTTTGCGGAATGGGCCTTTTTCACTAGCGAGTTACGGGTTAAACCTAACGCCAGCGGGCTTTCCCCGGATGGCGGTCGTCCAAAATCCTACCCAAAACCATGAGAAAAGTGCTGTCCGTCTCCCTGCGGGCCGGTCTGTTCGCCCTGTCAGGTGTCGCCGTGGGCCATGCCCAGACCTCGTCCTCGTCGGGGACTTCCTCGAACGAGCCGGTCAAACTCGAGAAGTTCGAGGTGACCGGTTCCAACATCAAGCGCGTCGACGTCGAGGGACCGTCCCCGATCAAGATCATCACCCGCCAGGAGATCGAGGTCTCGGGCCGCACCAACCTCACCGACATGCTGCGT
>JAURJO010000471.1 GCA_030832235.1 Verrucomicrobiota bacterium | reverse complement strand
GCCGACGGGTACTCGGGCCTCACGCCGGAGGCGATCCGTCGCGTCGGGGACCGGCCGGTGCTGGCACCGGATCCCGCCGCGCCGTTCCACGAGGAGATGGCTTCGCAGGCCGCGGTGTGGCGCGAGCGCAACCCCGCCGACGGCGGATGGGACTGGTACATGTATTATTCCTACCGCGGTAAGGACGGCGTGCTGCCGGGGATCCGCCTCGCGACCTCGCGCGACGGCAAGACGTGGACGCGGCGCTTCAACGCCGCCGACCCGCGCGGCATGGGGCAGATCTTCGAGTCGGTGCCCGGCGCGTACTACGAGTGGCACCAGGTGTTCAAGGTGGGCGGCACCTACGTCCTCTCGATCGAAGTCGGCACCGAGAAGGGCAAGCGCTGGCGGCCGGTGCTTGCGGTGAGCCGGCGGCCCGACACCGGCTGGCGCCAGCTCGACGTCGATACGGCGCTCCAGACGAGTTGGACCGGTTTATACCGCGACGACACGATGTACCACGTCGCGACGCCCGCCTTCTACGAGATCGACGGCCGCTGGTACCTTTACGTGCAGGCCTGTCCCTTGCCGGCGAACCGCAACTATATCGATGGTGCGTGGGACATGTGGGCGATCGCGTGCGACCGCCGCATCCCCACACTTCCCGGCCACGCGGACCTTTTCATCCCCGGTCTGCCGGTCGCGGCCCGGCGTTGAAGCTTCTCGAGAGGGGCGGACCGCGTCAGCGGAACGCGAGCAGCACCGCCGTGGCGAGCAGCAGGGCTCCGGCGCCATGAACGGTGGCGGCGAGGCGTTGGCGTTGCAGAAAATCATCGCCATAGCCGCCGGCCCGCAGGCGAGCGAGGGCGCGAATGCTACGGATAACCGTGTAGCCCAGAAACAGCAGGCAGAACACGCGCCAGCCTGTGACGAGGTACTCCCGGGGCCACCAGGCGAGGGAAACAAATCCCGCGAGCAGGAGTGCAAGCGGCAGAGGCAGCCGGCCCCGCTTGGCGGCCTCGTCCACCAGACGGACCTTTTCGTCGCGGGAGAGCAGGGTGAGGGCGCCGGTCGCAATCCGCCGGCTCGCGATGAGCGCGGCGAAATATCCGAGCGAGCCAATCATGAGGATTTTCACGAGGCCATTGCTGCGCGGCGGATCGGCGGGGGCAACGTGCTTCCCCGCATGGCGCTGAACTCACGCGACGCCTTGCGCCACCCGGGAAACGGCGTTGCGTGCGCGGCCCATGCCGCCGTGCCCGTTTCATGCCCTTGTCGACGCCTTCGCGGGCTCGCGGCCGGCCACGCCGAACGCGGAGCCTCCAGCCGACGAGCTGGCCTTTCTCGACGAGGCCCATCTCGCGTCGCAGGCCGCCACGCGCCGCGCGGAGATCGGCCGTGCGCTGGCGGCCGGCCGGCCGGCGCCGTTGACTTCGGCGGAACTCACGTGGGCGGGTAAGATCGCGTGGCGCAACCACGCCCGCTGCATCGGTCGCCTCCATTGGCGCAGCCTGCAGGTGCGGGATCACCGGGAACTCGCCGACCCCGCCGATCTCGCCGCGAGCCTCCGCGAGCATCTCGCGCTCGCGCAGGGCGACGGTACGGTGCGTTCCTATCTCACGGTTTTTGCGCCGGAGGATCCCTCCGCCGGGGCCGCCCCCCGCATCTGGAACGCCCAGCTTTGCGGCTACGCTGGATATCGCCGGGCCGACGGATCCGTCCTCGGTGATCCCGCCAACGAGGCCTTCACGCGACTCGCGATCAACCTTGGCTGGCGTCCTCCGGCCGAACCCTCGGCCTTCGACCTGCTGCCGTGGGTGATCTCGGGGCGCGACGGGAAGCCCGCGCTGTTCCCTTTACCTGCGGGATTTGTGCGCGAGGTGCCGCTGCGTCACCCGCAATTCCCGTGGTTCGAGAACCTCGGCCTGCGCTGGTACGCCGTGCCGGTTGTCAGTGACATGCTGCTGCACGCCGCCGGCACGCGGTTTCCCGCCGCGCCCTTCAACGGCTGGTACATGGGCACCGAGATCGGCGCGCGTAACCTGGCCGATCCGCACCGCTACAACCTGCTTCCGCTCATCGCCGAACGGATGGGACTCGACCGCCGGCGCTCCCGCGACCTCTGGCTCGACCGCGCCCTGATCGAGCTCAACGCCGCGGTGCTGCACTCCTACGAGGCCGACGGCGTGAAGCTCACCGACCACCACACCGCCTCCGAGGATTTCATGCGTTTCCTCGGACGCGAGCGCGATGCCGGTCGTGAGGTATCGGCGCGCTGGGACTGGATCGTGCCGCCGATCTCCGCCGCGGCGACGCGCGTGTTCCACACGCCGATGCGCGAGTTCGTGACGACGCCCGACTTCCGCCGTCAGCCGCCGCCCCCGGGTCGCGACGGGTGAAACCGGACGCGACGGCCGGCGAAAATTCCATCGCCAACGGCGTCGCGGGCCGGATGAAGTTGCCGTCCCGCTCCCCATGACCCCCCGCTCCGTTCCCCCGCGTTTCCTCGCGCTCGCGTTGCTCCTAATCCCCGTCGCCCTGCCCGCGGCCGACGCCGCCAAGGCCCCCAAGGGCGCCGGCAAGAAGGCCGGCCCCGCCGCCCCCGCGCTGCGCATCCGCGTGCAGCAGCTTCACGTCGACAACAACGAGGGCTGCGCCGTCGCCGATTTCAACCGCGACGGTAAGCCCGACGTCAGCGCCGGCGAGTTCTGGTACGAGGGGCCCGACTTCAAGGTGAAGCGCCAGCTGCGGAAGCTCGAGCCGTTCGGCAAGGACTACATGACCAACTGCGGCGAGCACGCGTATGATGTTAATGGGGACGGCTTCCCCGACATCGTCACGGGCGCGTTCATGGACTCAAAAGTCTACTGGTACGAGAACCCCGGCGCCGCGGGGCTGAAGTCGGGCGCGCTCTGGAAACAGCATGTGCTCGTCGAGACCAAGCTCACCCAGAATGAGTGGACCGCCTTGCGTGACATGGATGGCGACGGCGTGCCCGAGTACGTCGTCAACTCCTACGGTCCCGCCAACGCCATGATGGCGTACCGTTTCGCGAAAGGAGCGGGCGGCGAACCGATCCTCACGCCCTGGATGATCCAGCCCGGCGCGCCTTTCGTGAACGGCCATGGCATCGGTTTCGGCGATGTGAACGGCGACGGCCGCGAGGACCTCATCTACGGCAACGGCTGGTACGAGCGTCCGGCCTCCGGCGCGGCCTCGCAGCCTTGGCGCCGGCACGCCGACTGGACCTGGCCCCACGCCAGCACGCCCATGATCGTGGTCGATCTCACCGGCGACGGTCGTAATGACATCATCTGGGGTCACGGCCACAACTACGGCCTCTACTGGGAGGAGCAGCGCGATCCCAACAAGGACGGCAGCACCAACTGGCGCCACTACGTGATCGACGATAAGATTTCCCAGAACCACTGCCTCGTCTGGGAGGACATCGACAACGATGGGAAACCCGAGCTGATCACCGGCCGCCGCGTCCGCGCCCACAGCGGCGGCGACCCGGGGGACAACGAGCCCGGCTGCGTGGCGATGTACAAGTGGAACGCCGCCGAGAAACGCTTCACGCGGCACATGCTCGCCGACGGCGGCCCGGGCACCGGCCTGCAGATCCGCGTGGCCGACCTCGATGGCAACGGCTGGAAGGACATCATCTGCGCCGGCAAGAGCGGCACCCACATCCTCTGGAACGACGGCCGCTGAGCGCGCGTCCGAGAGCCTTTCTCGCTCACGCCACTTTCTCCCCCGTTCCCTTTCCCCGATCCCTCCCAGCGCAGCGAAGCCGTGCTGGGGATTGACCCGCGGCCCCGTCCGCGGCGTAAACGCAGGTCCCTGTTTATTTACCCACCATGAACCTAGAGACCCTCTGCCTCCACGGAGGCACCCAACCCGATCCGACCACGCTCGCCCGCGCGGTTCCGCTCTACCGGACGAGCTCGTTCGTCTTCAAGAGCGCCGAGCACGCGGCGAACCTTTTCGCGCTGAAGGAGCTCGGTAACATCTACACACGCCTGATGAATCCGACGACCGACGCGCTGGAGAAGCGCGTCGCGCTGCTCGAGGGCGCCCACGAGCTCGGCGGCCTCGGCCTCGCCTCGGGGACGAGCGCGATCTTTTACTCGATCATCAACCTCGCCTCGGCCGGCGACAACATCGTGTCCGCCCGCAACCTGTACGGCGGCACCTACACGCAGTTTAACGACATTCTTCCCGCGCTCGGCATCACGGTGAAGTTTGTCGACTCGAACGACCCGCAGAACTTCGCCCGCGCGATCGACGGCCGCACCCGCGCCCTGTTCTGCGAGACCGTCTCCAACCCCGCGCTGGAGGTCACCGATCTCGACGCCGTCTCCGCTATCGCGCGCGGCGCCGGCATCCCGCTCATCGTCGATTCCACGTTCTCCACGCCGTACCTTACCCGCCCGCTCGACCACGGCGCCGACATCGTCGTCCACTCGCTCACGAAGTGGTTCGGCGGCCACGGCAACGGGATTGGCGGCGTGGTGGTCGACAGCGGCCGCTTCAAGTGGGCCGCCGGCAAGCACCCGCTCTACACCAACCCCGACAACAGCTATCACGGCCTGCGCTGGGGTGTGGACCTGCCGGCGCCGCTGCTGCCGCTCGCGTTCATCCTGCGCATGCGCACCGTCCCGCTGCGCAACCTCGGCGCCTGCATCGCGCCCGACAACTCGTGGATGTTCCTGCAGGGCATCGAGACGCTCGCTCTGCGCATGGAGCGGCATTGCGCCAACTCGCTCGCCGTCGCGCAGCACCTCAAGTCGCACCGCGCGGTCGACTGGGTGCGCTTCCCGGGCCTGCCCGACGATCCCCAGTACGCCGCCAACAAGAAATACCTGCGCGGCAAGGGCGGTTCGATGGTCGTGTTCGGCATCAAGGGCGGCCGCGAGGCCGGCAAGAAGTTCATCGACGCGCTGAAGCTCTTCTCGCATCTCGCCAACGTCGGCGACGCGAAGAGCCTCGCGATCCATCCCGCCACCACGACGCACTCGCAGCTCAGCGCGGAGCAGCAGCTCGCGGGCGGCATCAAGCCCGAGCTCATCCGCCTCAGCGTCGGCATCGAGCATATCGACGACATCCTGAAGGACGTCGATCAGGCGCTCGCCGCGGCGACCAAGTGAGTTCCCGCGCCGCGGGCGTTTCATCGGAAGCGCCCGCGGCGACCTGGATCGTGCCGGCTCGCCGGGTGGCCGAGACCGTTGCGTCGGAGCCGTCGTGGTGAAGTTCCGGCGAAACATTCCGACGCTCAGCGAAGGGATCATCCCAAAAATCTCCGCGGCAAGCGGCCGCGGCTACAGCGACGGGCCTCCGAATCTGGAAGACATAGAAGCTGCTCCCCATCCGTTCCCGTCTTGAGGACCGCATCGGGTAGCCGAGGCTATTGCCTCGGACCCTTTCGCCCGCCTTTTCGCCGACCTCCTGACAAACCTCCTCCGTCTCACCAGTCTACCTCTCTCCCCATCTTTCTCTCTTCATGCGCACCCGCCTCGCCGCCGTTTTCCTCGCGTTCATCGTGCCCATCCTCGCCGCCCAGCCGGCGTCTTTTGAGCTGCGCGATGGCGATCGCGTCGTCCTCCTCGGCGACGGCATCGCCGAGGGTGAGCAGTACCACGGCTGGATCGAGCTCATGCTCACCACGCGGTTCCCGGACCGCGCCGTCACCTTCCGCAACCTTGGCTGGAGCGGTGACACCCCGGCGGGCGACTCGCGTTTCGGCCTTAGTCTCCTACAGGCGGGACGTGAACCGGCCGACGAGGGTTGGAACCAGCTCGTGCGCCAGATCGAGGAGACCAAGCCGACCGTCGTTTTCGCCGCCTACGGCATGGCGAGCTCGTTCGACGGCGAAGCGGGACTCGCCCGCTTCAAGGCCGACTACGCCCGGCTGCTCGACGTGATCACGCGCGTCTCGCCCGGTGCCCGCCTCGTTTTCCTTTCGCCGATCCGGCACGAGAATCTCGGCGCGCCCTGGACCGACGGCGCGGCGCACAATGCGCAGCTCGCCGCCTACGCCCGCGCGGTAGGTGAGATTGCCGCCGCCCGCGGCGCGCGGCACGTCCCGCTTTTCGAAATGACGGCCGGCGCCTCGCCCGGCGCGGCGCCGCTCACCACGAACGGCATTCAGCCCTCGGGCCCTGGCTACCGTCGATTGGCCGAGCGCATCGAGGAAAACCTATTCGGCGCGCCCGGCCCGTGGCGCGCCAGCACGCAGGCCGAACCGCTCCGTCGCGCGATCATCACGAAGAACGAGTGGTACTTCCACCGCTCGCGGCCCGCCAACATGGCCTACATCTTCGGCTTCCGGAAACGCGAGCAGGGCCGCAACGCCGCGGAGGTTGTGAAGTTCGACGAGTTCATCGCCGCCGAGGAGTCGCGCATCGCTAAACTGCGCGGCCTGCAGCTCGTCGACGTCCCGGATATCCCGCGCCGCGTCGGCAACGCCGCCGCCGTCTTCACCCCACAGGCCCATCCGCGCTTCGAGGTCGCCGACGGTCTCGAGGTCTCGCTCTGGGCCGAGAACCCGCTGCTCCACAAACCGATCCAGATGAACTTCGACTCCCGCGGCCGCCTCTGGGTCGCGAGCTCCGAGCTCTATCCGCAGATCGAGCCGGGCCAGGCGCAGACCGACAAGATCATCGTGCTCGAGGACACCACCGGTGCCGGCAAGGCCGACAAGGCCACGGTCTTTGCGGACGGTCTTCTCATCCCGACCGGCCTCGAGGTCGGCCACGGCGGCGTCTACGTCGCGCAAAGCACCGAGCTGCTCCATTTCCGTGACAACGACGGCGACGGGAAAGCCGACGAACGCCGTGTGATCCTCAGTGGCTTCGGTACCGAGGACACCCACCACAATCTCCACACGCTGCGTTGGGGACCCGACGGACGTCTCTATCTCAGCCAGTCTGTCTACACGCGCACCAACGCCGAGACGCCGCACGGTGTCACGCGCCTGATGGCCGGCGGCATCTTCCGTCTGGATCCGCGCGACCAGCGCATGGAGGTGCTGTACCGCGGCTGGGTGAATTCGTGGGGCCACCAGTTCGACGATTTCGGACAGTCGTTCGCGACGGACGGCGCCGGCGGCGCCGGCATCAACTGGGCCGTGCCGGGCGCCACCTACCGCACGCTGGCCCCCGCCCGCCGTGAGCTGCAGAGCATCAGCCCCGGCAGTTACCCGAAGTTCTGCGGGCTCGAGATCATCCGCAGCGCGCACTTCCCCGCCGACTGGCAGGGCGACTTCATCACCGCCGACTTCCGCGCGCACCGCATCGTGCGCTTCAAGGCCGCGGAACAGGGCTCCGGCTACATCACCTCCGAGCTGCCCGACGTGCTCCGTACCACCGCCGATTCATTCCGGCCGATCGACATCCGTCTCGGGCCCGACGGCGCCCTCTATGTCGCCGACTGGAGCAATCCGATCATCCAGCACGGTGAGGTCGATTTCCGCGACCCGCGCCGCGACAAGTCCCACGGCCGCATCTGGCGCATCAGCGTGAAGGGCCGAGCGCCGCTTCCCCGCACCGATTTCACGCGGCTCGCCAACCGCGAGCTGCTCGACCGCGTCGCCGGCCCCAATGGATACGACCAGGAGCAGGCCCGTCGCGTGCTCGTGGAGCGTGGTGCCGTCGCGGTCGGTCCCGACCTTGAG
>JAURJO010000470.1 GCA_030832235.1 Verrucomicrobiota bacterium | reverse complement strand
TAGCCCACCTCCCATTGCTCGACCGTCTGCGGCTTCGGGCGCAGGTTGTTCAGGCGGAAGACGGAGTTGTAGTTGCGGAAGAATCCGTAGTCGGGCGCCTTCTCGCCGTCGGCGAAACGCACGTAGAACGAGTTCTCGTTATCGATGACGAAGTTGGTGGCGACCGACCACGAGAAGCTTTGCACGCTTTTGTCGAAGAACCATTTCGCGGCGGCGTTGGGGATCTGGAACCGGTTGTCGTACATCGTGAACGGGTCGCCGTCGGCTCCGCCGTAAGTGGGATCCCAGTTGCCCAAGGGGTTCTGCACGCCGCTTTGGTTGAAGCCCTTGACGCGGAACTTTTCGCCGCGGAATCCCCAGTCGACGCCCCAGCGCTGGGTGATGTCCCATTTGTGTCCGAAGAAGTAGGCGAGCTGGCGCGCGATGGCCTCGTCGCGGACATAGCCCACGCCGAGCCCGGTGAAGCCCTCGGGGTTGGTGAGCTGGACGGGCTTGCCGTTCCACGCCGTGACGCCCGCGAGGGTGGCGGCCGGGGTGCCCGCGGGGGCGGTCGCGGCGGTGGCCGGGATCCAACGGATGCCCAGCGGCTGCGGCTGTTCGGTGAGCGGCGAGGCGGTACGGCCGCCGCTCGACTGCCGGTCGGTGATGTCGGCGTACCCGAAGTAGCCGCCGAACGTGAAGGACATCGTGCCGAGCTTCTTGGTGATGGAGAGTCGGTCCATCAGCTCGTCCATGTGCTCGTTGGCGACGCGGCCGTTGTTGGTCCACAGGGCGTTCGGAAGGATCTGCTGATTCGGGAGATTGGCGAAGCGTACCACCTGGCCGGCCTGGACCATGGCGTTGGCGTTGACGGTGTAGGAGCCGTTGGACGTCACCTCGGCGAGCACGGTGCCGTTTTTTCGGTCGTAGAACTGGTAGAGCCCCGGCGGCACACGGCCGTTGAGGGCGGTCCCGCCGCCGCTGAACTGGATGCCCATCGTGCTGAAGAAATTCGGCCAATCGAGGGAACGCGGCGTGACGCCGGAGCTCGAGTTCCAATCGGCCCAGCTGCGGCTGGCCTTGACGTTGTGGTTGATCGACCAGCCGCCGCCGAAGTCGTGCTTCCACTCCGCGCCGCCGTAGCGCTGGCGGGAGCGCACGGCGTCGGCGGAGTCGAAGGTGGCGAACTCCTTGTCGGACTCGCGTGGATACTGGAACGAGGTCTTGGGAAACAGGTTCGTGCTGTATCGGCTCAGGCCAGGGTACTGCTTCGGGTCCTGCGGATCGCGGGCCAGGAGATACTCGTACCAGTGGTTCCGATCATCGAGGTACTTGCCGTAGATCTTGAGCGAGCCCTTGCCGTAGTCCTTGTAGAGGTTCCCGCGGAGGTTGAAGCCGTTGTTCATCGGATAACCGTCGGCCGGGCGATGTCCCTCGGCGTGGCGGTAGAAGCCGCCGACGCTGTAGGTCCAGCCCTTGGCGCCGAGGGGGCCTCCGACCACGCCCTCGACGCGGTAGTGCGGGGACGCGCGGCCCTCGAGGCCGTACCGGCTGCGGATCTCCCCGCCGAAGTTCTGGGAACCCACGCGGCTGATGTAATTGAAGGCGCCGCCGGGGGAATTCGAGGACGTGATCGAGGCGCTGCCGCCGCGCACAGCCTCGACGCGTTGGAGGGTGCCGTCGGGACGGTTGAAGTAGCTGGCGTTGTAGTTGCCGAAATTGACGTTGGTGAGCGGCAGGCCGTCCTCCTGCATCGAAACGTAGTATTGGCCCGTGGCGCCGTCGCTGCTGTCGGCGGAGATGCCGCGCGAGTAGACCATGCCGCGGATCTCGCCGAGGGAGGAGTTAACGAAGACGCCCGCGACGTTGAGCAGGATGTCGTCGGCGCTCAGCGGCACCTGGTCTGCGATGACGCTGATGTCGACCGCGGTGATGGCGGTTGTGGCCTTCTTGGCCTCGGTGGCGTTGAAAACGCCGGTGACGACGAACTCGTCGAGTTTAACCGCGGAGTTCGGCGTGCCGGGCGCAGGTGCGGCGGGAGCGGTCTGGGCGATCATCGCCGCGGGCAGCGCGGCGAGCAGGAGCAGCAGGATGGGGCGCATCTGGGGTTTCATGGGGAAAATGGGGCCGGTGGCGTTGTCACCGGCTAACGGACGGGGAGGCGGGGGCTGGCTGGGGGTAGCGGCACCACGGACGGCCCTGATCACACTGAAAACCGCCGCGAGGGAAACCTGAAATCGTGCGGGGAAGCCGTTTTTCCGTCGGCGCGCTCGTGTGGATTCGCGCCGGGCGGATGCGCTTGGGCCGACGTAGTCTACTCCCCCTTCGACTTTTGTTTCTGTTTGCCGGCGCCTTGCTGGCGGCGAACAGCGGCGTCCGACTCGGCGGGAGAGAGTTTTTCGGGAAAGCGGCCTTGGTCGTCCGTGCGTTCGATCCAGCTTTCCAACTCGGCGCGGAGACGGCGCAGCGCGGCCGCGTGCGTGGCATCGGCGGACGCGGCGAGATTGCGGATCTCGTGCGGGTCGCTCTCGAGGTCGAACAATTGCTCCTCGGGCTGGCGCGGGGCGCAGAGCGCGGCCTGGATGTCGTTCAGTTTCCCCTCCGCGTGGAGTTTCGGCACGAGGGTCCAGGCCGGGTACTGGCGCGCCTTGTAGGCGTTAGGGGAAAAGAACGGAACTTCGGGTGTGAAGGTGCGGATGTAGCGGTAGCGCGCGTCGCGCACGGTGCGGAGGCGCATCGCGGTCTCGTCGCAGCGGTCGCGCGCGCCGAAGACGTAGGACTTGGGTGCGCCGGCCTTTTCACCGAGGAACGGCGCGCCCTGCATTTTCGGTGGAAGCGCGACGCCAGTGAGACTGAGCAACGTGGGAGCGACGTCGATGGCCTCGAGGAGCCGGGACTCCACGGAGCCCGGGCGGTAACCCTGCGGGGCGGGCAGGCCCTTGGGCCAACGGACGATGAACGGCACGCGAAGTCCCTCCTCGTAGCAGAATTGTTTTCCGCGGATGTGCGCCTCGCCATTGTCACCCATGAACAGCACGATCGTGTTCCCGGCCAGGCCGTCCTGCTCGAGACGCGCGAGGATGCGGGCGATCTTGCCGTCGAGCCGGCGAGCGGAATCGAGGTAGTCGGCGTAGTCTTTCCGGATCGCCGGGTGATCGGGATAATACGGCGGCAGGACGATCTTTGCCGGATCGGTGATACCCTCGGCGGAGAAGTCGCGGTGGGTTTCCTGGAAATTCACCTGGGCGTAGAACGGTTGGCGGCGCGCGAGATCCTCCCAGCGGTCGCCGTCGTAAAGGGGTTGTTCGTTGGCGATGAAGTTCCAGTCGGTCTTGCCGGCGCCGCGCACGTTCATCGCGGCGGGGAATTCGCGGACGTTGGCGGTGTGGTAGCCGGCCGCGCAGAACCACTCGGGCAGGGTGCGCACCCCCGCCGGTAGGGGTTTTTTATCAGGGGTGCGATGCTGGTGCGCGCCGAGCGTCGTCTGGTACATTCCCGTGTTAAAGGCCGAGCGTGAGGGCGAGCATACGGGTGCGGTCGTGAAAAAGCGGGTGTAGCGGACGCCCTCGGCCGCGAGGCGGTCGATATTCGGCGTGTGCGCGGCGGGTTGTTCGCCGTAGCAACTGTAGGCCGACGGGCCGGTGTCCTCCGCGATGAGCCAGAGGATGTTGAGCCGGGCCGGAGCGGCCGCAAAGGCCGCGTTAGCCAACGTCAGGAGCGCAAGAAAGCGGGGGATGGGGCTTTTCATTTTCGGGTGATCAGCGGGTGGAGAAGCGGAAAACGGTCGTGGACGCGTAGGGTTTGCCGGGCCGCACGACGGTGCTGGGGAACGAAGGCTGGTTCGGGGAGTTCGGGTAATGCTGGGTCTCGAGGCAGAAGCCGCCGAAGCGGGGGTAGGCGCGTCCGGATTTTCCGGTCAGCTTCCCCGCGAGGTGGTTCGAAGTGTACAGCTGCACGCCGGGTTCCGTGGTTAGTACCTCCAGCACTCGGCCCGAGGCCGGTTCATGGACGGTGGCGGCGAGGGCAAGGAAGCCGTTCTGGGAATCGAGGACGAAGTTATGGTCGTAGCCGCGACCGAGCGCGATCTGCGGATGGTCGGCGTTGATGCGCTCGCCGATCCGGCGGGGGCGCGTGAAATCGAAGGGCGTGCCGGCCACGGGCGCGAGTTCACCGGTGGGGATTAGGCTGGGTAGCACGGGCGTGTAGCGCGCGGCGCGAACGGTCAGCACGTGGTCGAGGATGTCACCGTCGCCCTCGCCCTTGAGATTGAAGTAGGCGTGGTTGGTGAGGTTCACGTGCGTGGGGGCGTCGGTAGTCGCCGCGTAGTCGATCCGCAGGGCGTTGTCGGCCGTGACGCTGTAGGTCACCTCCACGTCGAGGGTCCCGGGATAGCCTTCGTCGCCGTCGGGGCTGCGGTGGCGCAGGCGCAACGCCGGCAAGCCGTCGCGCGTGATCGTCTCGGCGCGCCAGAGGGCGCGATTGAAGCCGCGTTTGCCGCCGTGGATATGGATCGGCACGCCCCCGGAGGAGCTGTTGATGGCGAGGGAGTACTCTTTTCCGTCTAGGGTGAAGCGTCCCCCTGCGATGCGGTTGGCGTAGCG